>DAOUTP010000017.1 GCA_030626645.1 Candidatus Cloacimonadota bacterium | reverse complement strand
TTCCGAAGGTTAATGTTGCAGGATCACGACGACTCGGGGTAAAACACATTCACCCCTTAGTCGTTGTCATCCTGACGAATCTTTCACGTTGTTCTATTAAGGAAGGAAAGACACTGATAGACTATACTCTCGTTCCCAAAGAGGGCTTTGGGAACGAGTACACAAGTGTGTTTTGGGAACGCAATAAAGTCTTAGCAGGTTACCAATCGGGGGATTGGTAACCAGAATATCAAATTGGTAACCAGAATATCAGCTAGGTAATCAGGTGTTTTAAAAAAATCCTTGTCATAAAATCCCGAATTAATGAATCTAACCTTGTAAATATAATGTGGAGCATATATGAAGAAAAGGTGTCTTGTGGTTACAGGTGGCGGCGATTGCCCCGGCTTGAACGCAGCTATCAGAGCAATCGTTAAACGGGCATCAAAAGAAGAAGAATGGGAGATCATCGGGAGTAGAGATGCTTTTAACGGTATCTTGCATGATCCCATGGAGATCATAGAACTCGATAATTCCTCAGTTGCTGGAATTCATGTACGCGGTGGTACAATTCTTGGTACAACAAATAAAGGTGGTCCATTCTCTTGGGCAGTTCAAGATAAAGATGGCAACTGGAAAGAAGAGGATCACTCTGCTGAAATGCTGAGAAAATTGGAATATCTTAATGTACAGGCTGTGATCAATATCGGTGGTAATGGCTCACAAAGAATATCTCAACAACTTTTTGAAATTGGTTGCAATATTATTGGCGTTCCCAAAACAATTGATAATGACCTCGGTGCAACAGATGTAACTTTTGGATTTCCCACAGCTGTAGAAATTGCTACAGACGCAGTGGATAAACTTGTTACAACTGCAGAAAGCCATAACAGAATATTAATTCTTGAAGTTATGGGCAGAGAAGCCGGATGGATAGCTCTTCATGCAGCTGTCGCTGGTGGGGCAGAAGTTTGCGTAATTCCTGAAATACCGTACGATATCAATAAAGTAATTGAGCGGATCAATAAGAGAATTCATCATTCTCGTGGATTTGTAAATATTGTGATTTCAGAAGGGGCTTGTCCTCTCGAGGGAACACATCAATATCAAAATAACGATGAATTTGGTCATCATAATCTGCGTTTGGGTGGAACCGGCAACCGTTTGATGCATGAATTAAAAGAGGCTGGAGTTGCTACTGATATCAGAGTTACAACGCTTGGACATCTGCAACGAGGTGGAAAACCGATAGCTTATGACAGAATATTAGCAACTCAATTCGGAGTTAAAGCATTCGAAATGGTTCTAGATAAAGAGTTTGGTAAAATGGCAGCACTCCGAGATGGAAAGCTGGTTTCGGTTCCTATCAGCGAAGCAATCGAAAAATACAATTACGTAAATTTAGAATCCGATTTGGTGCAAACTGCCAGGGATATTGGCATAAGTTTTGGAGATTAACATAAAGGATCTGAGGAGATTCAATGACAGAAGATAAAGTTGCGATTTTAACGGCTGGAGGATTGGCTCCATGTCTTTCTTCATCAATCGGAAGGTTGATCGTGCAGTACACAAAGATAGTACCTGATGTTGAGATCATTGGTTACTTAAATGGTTTTAAGGGATTGTTAGAAGGGAATTCGATCTCGATTCCAAATAATGTAAGATATTCAGCTGAATTACTTTATAATTTCGGTGGTAGTGTTCTAGGAAACAGCCGTGTGAAGTTAACTAACGTAGAAGACTGTGTGAAAAAAGGCTATGTAAAAAAAGGGGAAAATCCTCTACAGGTAGCGGCTGAACAACTCACCAAAGATGGAATTACAATTCTTCACACAATTGGTGGTGATGATACCAATATAATGGCAGCTGAGTTGGGCAATTATCTTGCTTTAAACGGATATAAACTTACTGTTGTAGGCATTCCTAAAACGGTAGATAATGATATAATTCCTATCAAACAAAGTCTGGGAGCTTGGACAGCAGCCGAACAGGGAGCAATTTTCTTCGTGAATGTAGCTAATGAAAATACGACCAGTTCCCGTCAGTTGATCGTGCATGAAATAATGGGTCGGAATTGCGGCTGGCTCACAGCAGCCACCGCTTATGAATATCGGAAAAAGCTTGAGAAAAGAGCTTTCCTGCCCGATATTAGATTGGCCAAAGAACGCTGGGATATAGATGCCGTATTCATACCCGAAATGACACTGGACCTATCTAAAGAAATGGATAGGCTAGCCAAATTGATGGATGAGAAAGATTGTGTTAATATATTCTTGAGTGAAGGAGCCGGTGTAGAAACCATTGTAGCAGAGATGGAATCTAATGGTGAAGAAGTAAAAAGAGATGCTTTTGGTCATGTTAGGTTAGATGAATTGAATCCTGGAAAATGGTTTGCCAGAAAATTTTCCAAATTGCTTAGAGCAGATAAAACACTGGTTCAAAAAAGTGGATATTTCGCACGATCTTCGGCTCCAAACGATAGAGATCTGGAATTGATCATGGCTTCAGCTGATCTCGCTGTAAAGGCTGCACTCAATGGTCAGAGTGGTGTGATCGGACAGGATGAGGATGAAGATGGAAAGCTGAGTATAATAGATTTTTCACGGATTCAAGGTGGAAAACCTTTTGATATTTCTCTGGAGTGGTTCCAAAAGATGATGAAAGAGATCGGACAAATTAGATAACATAAGGAATAGGTAAAAAGATGAAAATTAGATTTAAAGACGTAAGTTCAGGAATTGTTGAAGCGCGGGCGATTATTGAGATCGTACCCGGTGTATACATAAATGAAGTAACTATCCTGAACAAAGATGGGGATATTATTATCGAACTACCTCAGAAGAGTTTCAGGGGTAAAGATGATAGAATGCATTATTTGAATATTCTAACTTTTGAAAACGAGAATAAAGAGACTCTGTGGCAAATGGAAGTTAAGGAAGAGTATCTTACCTGGCGTAAAGATAATAAAAAAGTTTTAGTTTACGAAGGATAATATGTTAAAAGGGATAATATTGGAAATTGAAAAAGTTTCTAATACTTATTTCCTGTAAAATATGAGTAAAAACGAAAGAGTGTTTCTGGTTGGTGTTGTCTGGGGTGATAAATCCTCCGAGCATTTCAACGAATCAATGGAAGAACTCCAACAACTGGCTGATACTGCTGGCTGCGATGTTGTAAATACATTTTCTCAAGTCTTAAAAAGACCTAATACATCAACTTATGTAGGGAAAGGAAAGCTGCAGGAAATTAAACAAGCAGCCAGTTCTTCACATGTTCACACTCTCATTTTTAATAACAATCTTTCTCCTTCTCAATCACGTAATATTTCTGATGTTTCAGGTTGTAATGTGGTTGATAGAACAGAGATAATCTTAGATATTTTTGCCAATCACGCTCGAACCAAACAAGCAAAATTACAGGTTGAACTTGCCCAATTGGAATATGCCTATACAAAACTGAAAAGAAAGTGGAAGCATCTTTCCAGGATACAAGGTGGTATCGGATTTCGCGGTCCGGGTGAAACACAGATAGAAGTGGATAGACGTGAGATACGCAAGAAAACAACCACACTTAAAAAGAAAATTAAAAATATTGAACAGGTGTCTTTAACTAAAAGAAATAAAAGAAAAGATATTACTTCCATTGCGTTGGTTGGATATACAAATGCTGGGAAATCTACTTTATTCAATAAGCTAACCAGCGAAAACCGTTATACAGCGGATCAACTTTTTGCAACTTTGGATTCCAAAACACGAGCAATTGAAACCGAAACAAAAGAGAAACTCGTAATTACAGATACGATCGGATTTATCCGCAAACTTCCTCATAAACTTGTCTCATCTTTTCATTCTACATTATTGGATGTTTTGGAAGCTGATCTACTGCTGCATGTAGTCGATGTATCTTACCCGAATTTGCTTGATCTTATGCAAGCAGTTGAAGGTGTATTGGAAGAGATAAAAGTCGAGCAAAAGAATATTCTTATAGTGTTTAATAAGTCGGATAAAATGAATGGGAATCATTATTTATTCACTAAGAAAAATCTTATGAATAAATATCCCGATAGTGTTTTTATCTCTGCAAAAACAGGTGAAGGACTTGATCATTTGCATGAGAAGATCAAAGATTTCGTACAAAGATGTAAGAAATATTTGAACCTGGAAGTTCCTGCAGATATGCATAACTTGATGTCATTTCTGCATAAGAACGCAGAAATAATTGAAAGTAAGTATATTAAGGCAACAAATTCTCAAGCTCTAAAATTAAAAATTAGTGGACAATTAATAGTGGGAATTAAAAAACAAATAGAAGATTATAAATTATTGAAATATATAAATAAATAAAAAAGGAGTATTAAGATGGTGAGTAATTTACAGAACATTCTTTCTGAAGCTTCCAAAGGAATGAAGAAATCTGCAATACGTGAACTTCTAAAGCTTACAAAGGATCCTGAAATTATTTCATTTGCAGGAGGATTACCTGCACCTGAGACTTTCCCGATCGAAGAACTTGTTGAGATTACAAACGAAGTTTTGCGTGAAGATGGAGAAAAAGCATTGCAATATGGTTCAACCGAGGGAGATGACAAATTACGTGAATCGATTGTTGAACTTTATAAGAAGATGGGATTTAACATCACGATAGAGAATGTTATGATAACAACAGCCTCCCAACAGGGTCTCGATCTTCTTGCTAAGATCTTCATCAATAGGGGAGATAAGGTTTTTGTCGGATTGCCATCTTACCTAGGTGGATTACAAGCATTTAAAGCTTATGGTGCTGAACTTGTTGGAATTGAATTTGATGAAAGTGGAATGCGTTCTGATGATCTGAAAGCAAAACTTACCGAACTTAAAGCTGTAAATGATCTTCCAAAATTCATCTATATAATCCCCGATTTCCAAAATCCTGCTGGTGTAACGATGCCTGAAAAAAGAAGAAAAGAGATCATTGAACTCGCTAGGAAATATGATGTTCTTATTATTGAAGATAGTCCTTACAAAGAGATCAGGTTTGAAGGTGAGCATCAGGAAAGTTTGTATACTCTGGAAGGCAAAGGTCAGGTTATAAATTTTGGAACTTTTTCCAAGATATTTGTTCCCGGTTTTAGGATTGGCTGGGTAATAGCACATCCTGAAATCGTAGATCAATTTATTAAAGCTAAACAGGCAACAGATCTTTGCACATCACCTTTCGTACAAAAGATCGCTGCAAAATATATTGAAAAAGGTTACTTTGATACAAACCTTAAAAAAACTATCAAACTTTATAAAGAGAAGAAAGACATAATGATGAGAGCTTTTGACAAGTATATGCCCGAAGGTGTTACCTGGACAAAACCGGAAGGCGGATTATTCCTATTTGTTACCTTACCCGAATATATGGATTCTCAAATTCTCTTCAAAAAAGCTATTGAGAAGAAGGTTGCTTTTGTTGTTGGTCAAGCTTTTCATTGTAATGGTAAAGGTAAGAATACAATGCGAATTAATTTCTCATATGCTTCTAAAGAGCAGAATGAAATTGGTGTGAAGCGTTTGGCTGAAGTAATTAAAGCTGAAATGAAATAGACGATTAAAAAGTAAATTTAGGAGAAGTTATTGTGACTTCTCCTTTTTTGGAAATTGCTGGAGTAATTAGTGAGTAAATTCAATGTAGCTGTAGTAGGTGCCACCGGAGCAGTAGGTAGGGAGATGGTCAAGATCCTGGAAGAGCGCAAATTTCCTATTAAAGATCTTGTCCTATTAGCTTCGGAACGATCAGCCGGTGAAACTATCTTCTACAAGAAAAAGGAATTTGCTGTTCAGGAGCTTGATAAAAATAGTTTTGAAAACATAGATATTGCTTTGTTTAGTGCAGGAAGCTCAGTTAGTAAAAAGTTTGCTTCAATTGCTGCTAAAACTGGAGCTATTGTTATAGATAACAGCAGTGCATTTAGAATGGATTCTCATGTACCATTGGTCGTACCAGAAGTTAACCCGAGTGATATAAAAAAACACAATGGAATTATTGCGAATCCAAATTGTTCAACAATTCAGATGGTGGTTGCTCTTAAGCCGATTCTGGATGAAGTTGGAATAAATAGAATAATCGTATCAACATATCAATCTGTATCAGGTACAGGTAAAAGTGCAATTGATGAATTAACTGAACAATCCTCTCAGATATTGAATAATAAAAAACCAACTCGAAAAATATATCCGCATCAGATCGCTTTCAATATTCTGCCGCATATTGATGTATTTGAAGATAATGGTTATACGAAAGAAGAAATGAAGCTAATACATGAAACTAAGAAAATATTAGGAAGTAATAAAATAAAAATAACTGCTACAGCTGCCCGTGTTCCGGTTTTCTATGGTCATTCCGAATCGGTTTATATCAAAACAAAAGAACATATCTCGGTCAATCAATTAAAAAAAATATATTTAAAAACAAAGGGAATTAAACTCGTTGATGATATTGATAACAATAAATACCCTTTAGCAATTATGAGCGAAATTTATGATGATGTTATGGTCGGTAGATTACGTAAAGATCTCACCGAACCAAATGGAATTAATATGTGGATCGTTGCAAATAATCTGCGTAAGGGAGCAGCTTTAAATGCTGTTCAAATTGCTGAATTGCTGATCTAGGATTGTCTTTTGAAAATTATAATTCAGAAGTTTGGCGGTACATCATTACAGAATGCAGAGATCAGAAACAAAGCTGCCGAGCATGTTGCAGCAGCAATTAAAAAAGGATTTTCTCCAATTGTAGTTGTATCCGCAATTGGTAGGAAGGGAGATCCTTACGCTACTGATACACTTTTGCAAACTGCAACTTCCATCTTTGAAAATATCTCTCCTCGAGATAAGGATATGATCATGTCTTGTGGGGAACTCATCTCTGCGGTGGTTATGGTGCAGACTTTAAAGCAAAAGAAGATTAATGCAATTTCCTTGAACGGAATGCAAGCCGGTATTATTACTGATGAAAATTATAATCAAGCCAGAATAATGAAAGTAATTCCTGATAATCTAATTATAGCAATAAATAGTGGTCAAGTTCCAGTAGTAACCGGATTTCAGGGAATAAGTGAGAATGGAGAAATTACTACATTCGGTAGAGGTGGAAGCGATACAACAGCCAGCATTCTGGCAGCAGCTTTAAAGGCAGAATTTATAGAAATTTATTCGGATGTTGAAGGCATGTTAACAGCAGATCCACACCAAATTCCGGATGCTGTAAACATACAGAATGCCAGCTATATAGAAGCTGTTGAAATGGCTAATAAGGGTGCTAATGTGATTCACCCACAAGCAGTCGAGATTGCCTCTCATTACAAAATTCCTATTAAACTATTTTCAACTTCCAATACCAATAAAGCTACAGTTATTTACGATATGAAACATGATAAACCAGTAACAGGAATAACCAGTAAAACAAATATTATCTACACTCGAATTTTTCCCCTGAAAGATAATATTCATAAAACTGGTTTAAGCATTTTTCAAATGCTTTCACTTCAGAATATCAGTGTTGATTTCATTGATATTACTCCTGAGCTGATATCATTTATTGTTGATGCAGAACTTGAAGATAAACTAATAAAAATTTTAGAAGACAATAATTATAAATTCGAAACAGAGAAGGATTTATCAAAGATCTCTGTAGTCGGTTCTGGAATGACAGGAATGCCGGGAGTGATGGCAAAGATTGCGAAGGCTTTAAATTCCAATAATATTATGATTTACGAATGTACAGACTCGTATACGACAATTTCTTGTCTTGTTAAAAGTTTAGATGAGATTAAAGCAATTACTGCATTACACAAAGAATTTGAATTAGGAAAAAAACAATGATAAAAAAATTAGTAATAGCAATTCTCTTAGCAACCATATTTATTGGATTAAATGCGGAGATCAGTAAAACACAGAATAATATGAATCTGATATTTCTACGTGAAGTGGATTCAAATTTGTTAGAAACTATTAAGATCATGGATGCATACAATCAAGCGACGAATAATATCCCTTACGATGTTATGGGAACAGAACGTTATCAAAAATTCCTGATGGAAATGACTATGATCTGCATGAACCTGAGAAATGAAATTTCCAGCTCGATCAAATTCAATTCTGAACAGCGAGAATTATTCATTCAAGAGTTGATTAGTTCTATAAAGCCTGATGTGAAAATTGTATCAGAACCGATTACAAAACAACAGAATATGCAGGGAAAGCAATTCAGTAAATTGCTAAGTCAAAAGATCAATTCTCATTTAAAAGACATAAGAAAAGAGATAATTACAGAAGAAGAAAAGATAATGGAGAGTAAAACCTTTGATCAATATTATTTTCACCTTCATTCTCAGCAGTTTATTTATCATCTTATCATAGATTTCTTAAAACCTTCGGAACATTTGAGTAAAATAAACAGAGCGTTTCTCATTCGAGTTGCTGCTGAGATTGAATATAACATTATAAACTCTGAAGGACCTACAAAATGATAAAAATATTATTAACTATTCTTACAATCATATTAGGCGCTGCAATTGGATATTTATATTATCGCGTTATTGGCTGTAGAGGAGGTGGTTGACCGATGACATCCAACGTTTGGTCAAACGTTGTAATCGGAGCAATATTTGGTTATTTACTACTTTCTCCAGTTATAGAAAAATTATTGAAATAGTATGAATACTGAAGTGAAGCTTATCTTTCATCATACACTTGGTAAGGTTCAATATAGGAAAAGTAAAAAAGCCAGATTCCTGAGATTATCAATTGATAGTTCAAAGAAAATTAATGTAACAATTCCTAGAAATGGTTCTTTACAAGGTGCAGAAAAATTTATGCATTCCAAAACTGATTGGATACGTAAACAACTAATTAAAATCGACCATAGAAATAGTTTTACAATTCAAAATAAATTGAATTCCAATTTATATGATAAAGAGAAAGCAAAAGAAATTATTCGCACTCGGCTTAATGAGCTATCACAAATTCACGGATTAAGTTTCAACCGCTCGTTTATCCGTTCCCAGAAAACGCGGTGGGGAAGCTGTTCTGCCAAAAACAATATTAATCTGAATATCAAATTGGTTAATCTTCCCGGGGAATTACGAGACTATGTTATTATGCATGAACTGGTTCATACAAGAGTAAAAAATCACGGGCAAAAATTTTGGGCAGAAATGGCAAAATATTATCCAAATCCAAAAGCGATTGATAAGAAGCTGAAGAAATATAATCTGGAATTAATGTAATTATGATTCGAGAGATCAAATTTTCCGATAAGAAAGAAGTATTGCGAATATCATCTCAAATATGGGAAGGAGATGACTATGTGGGCAATGTTTTCGAGGAATGGGTAAAAGCAGATGATGGGCTTTTTACCGGTTATTGGGAAGATGAAAAACTTATAGGTTTTGGAAGAATGCGTTTTCTTACTGCTACAGATGTTTGGTTGGAAGCACTCCGAAAAGATCCACAGACTGATGTCAAAGGTGTGGGATACAAAATTGCACAATATTATATGGATCAATTAAAGGGCAGGAGAATAGATTCAGTAAGATTCTCTACATATTATGGAAATACTGCTTCAATTAAACTCAATGAGAAATTGGGATTTGAAAAAATTCTAACACTATCTTTAAAAGAACTGGAAATTTCAAACTATAAGATAAAACCAATTAACAAGGTAATACTGAACAATATAGATTTCGAAAATTTGAACCACTACATTCTCGCTTCTTCCTTTCTAAAGAGAACTAATAATTTTATTAGTAAAGGTTGGGTTGTACATCAATATGTTGAAAGATTATTAAAAGAATTCCATTCTTCAAAACAATTCGCAGTTTATTACGAAGATGGTGAAATAAAAGGTGCGATCCTCTTTTCTGATGTAAAGTACAACGATGTTTATTGGATAAATTTTATTGATGCAAAGAATGAAATAATATATAAAGAATTATTAAATTGTGCTGTAAATAGAGCTTTAGAAAACAATTGCAGAAGTATTCAATTATTAGTTCCTGATCTTGCTGAATTAATGAACTCTGTTGATTCATACGGATTTAAGAGCTGGGAACAAAATCACGATTTTCTGCTGTATGAAATGCCAAAACACATGATTAAGCGAATAACGGGAGTATAAAATGATCCCGAAGAATTTGCAGCTTTTCAAATTCTCTGCTTATGGTTTTCTGAAGAATCAGCGCTTCTTCGATATTTTTATATTACTATTTTTCCTTGAGCAAGGGATTTCTTTCTTGCAGATTGGAACTTTGATTTCCATCAGAGAGATCTCAATATTAATATTTGAAATACCAACAGGATTTGTAGCAGATAGTCTTGGTAGAAGAAGATCGATGGTTTTTGCTTTTCTATCCTATATCTTATCATTTATAATTTTTTTTTTCTTTCCCGGGTTCTTGTTGTACATTATTGCAATGATCTTCTATGCACTGGGAGAAGCCTTCCGAACAGGTACCCATAAAGCCATGATCCTGCATTATCTTAAACTCAATGATCTTCTGCATTTAAAGGTTGAATATTATGGCTACACGCGAAGTTGGTCACAAATGGGTTCTGCGCTGGCAGCGCTTATTGCAGGTGGAATTGTTGTCTATTCAGGCGAATATAAATATATCTTTTTGGGTTCAATAATTCCATATATTCTTGCCTTAGTTCTAATGCTTACGTATCCAAAAGAATTGGATGGAGAAAGAGAGCAAAAAGAGGGATTATTAACTAATATCAGACATAATATTAAAATGACGTTCTCAAGTTTAAAGTTGAGTTTTAAAGAACCGATTTTACGTAAAGCACTGATTAACTCCGCAGTCTTTGATGGTTTATTTAAAACCGTGAAGGATTACATTCAGCCCATTCTACAAATAGTTATTGTATCCACTCCGTTTTTATTAGGAATGGAAAAGAGAGAATCAATATTAATAGCAATTGTATATTGCATACTATACATTCTAACTTCATGTGCATCACGAAATTCAGGTAAATTCAAAAACAGATTTTCAACACTATCAATTGCTGTGAATAGCTCTTATATTGCTGGTGTATTGTTAGTATTACTATCGGGTTTATTCTTTATTGTTAAATTAGAATTAATTATAATATTTTTATTTATTATGCTTTATATTTTACAAAATCTGCGCCGGCCTATCAATATTGGTTTTATTAGTGAGAATATTTCTCACGATGTTATGGCATCAGGATTGTCGGTTGAATCACAATTAAAAACTATATTTGTAGCTGTGATGTCACCTTTAATGGGCTTCATTGCTGATTCTATAAATATAGGAACAGCTTTTATTATTTTAAGTTCCTTGACACTATTAATTTTTCCTTTGATTAGGGTTAGCGGGAAAAAGGATTAATGAATAAATGATCTGGAGGACGTAATGTTTAGAGACCTGATCGTAAAAAATCGGAGTTATCGCAGATTTTATCAGAGCCATAAAATTGAAAAAACTTTGCTAGAGGATCTCATTGATCTTGCACGTTTATCACCTTCTGCAGCGAACCTACAACGATTACGATTTAAGATAAGTAATGAAGAAATAGAAAATGAAAAGATTTTTTCCTGTTTGGGTTGGGCTGGATATCTTAAGGATTGGAATGGTCCCGAAATTGGAGAACATCCTTCTGGATATATTATTATTTTATCAACTGAGAAAAATATTGAAAAAGTAGCTTGCGATGCTGGAATAGCATGTCAATCCATCTTACTCGGTGCAGTAGAATCAGAATTACGAGGATGTATTTTTGCCAGCGTGAACAAAGAAAAACTACAAAAGTTGCTTGAAATTCCTATTAAATATTCAATTTGTTACGTAATTGCTCTTGGCAAACCACAAGAAATTATCAAACTTGAAAATGTTGAGAAAAATGATATTAAGTATTGGCGAGACAAAAATGGAACTCATCATGTTCCAAAAAGAAAACTAAAGGATATAATTATTTAAGAAGGGCTTATGAAAAAAATCATATTATTTGTATTCTTATTGTTGTTTACATTCACAATTGCGAATGCTCAAAATGTTAATGGAGACACATTAAGTGTAGAAGGAAAAAAAATTCTAAAAGTATGGGGTTCTCATTATGAGCGGGGTTACGCAACCGGATATCTGCTTGGAGATAAGATCAAAGAGATTTCTGAGAACTATTTTATTTATGCCTTTTTTGGTGGGAATTCATATCTTTATGAAAGTACAAGAATATATTTTCTGGAGAATTTCCAGATAGAAGAAAAGTATATTTATGAAACTGAAGGAATGATCGATGGAATGATAGAAGCTGATATTGTTCTTTTTAGCGATATTTTAGGCAGGGACATAGATGCAAATGATCTCCAACTTTCTAATGCTATTGTTGATCTGGCAGCTTTGGGAGACTTTGATCCGGATTACGAATTTGGATGTTCAAGTTTATCAAGTTGGGGAGGGAACACAATACTTGATCCTGAGCTTTCTGGAGACCTTGTAATTACAAGAAATATGGACTGGACACCGCATCCAGCTATATTGGAAAACCATTTACTGGTTGTTCACTTCCCATCGGAAGCTGATGAAGTTAACTGGCTATCATTTACTTTTCCGGGTTTGATAGGAGGTTTATCTAGTATTAACGAAAATGGACTTTGTGCTTTTATGAATATGGGAAATCATAATGAGCATCCAAATGCTTATACTTTCCATCCGATATTTTTATCGATAAGAAATGGTATTGAGGTTTACGATTATGATGGTGATTATGAAATTGATCCCGTTGATGTTCTCGCAGCGATAGAGGATAATTATCAATTAAGCGGTTCAATAATTCATACAGCAAATCAACAACATGGCTTGGTTATCGAATGCAATAATCAAAATGGGATAACTTTTCGTGATGATAATGCAAATACTGTGATCCCAACTGAGCATCTGGCAGCAACAAATCATTTTAGAGAATTATATCCACCTGCCAGTTGTTATCGTTATGATAATATTGCAGATTCGCTTACTGTAAGCTCAGAAATTGATCTTCTACGTAGTTGGGATCTCTTAGCGGGTGCTGCCGGAGTTTCCAATAATATTCATACAATACAATATGCACCTACACTTAATTTGATAAAATGGTCAACTGCTAAACCGGGAATACCAGCTTATCAATTTGAACCAACAATCTTTGATACAGAGGAGCTTTTTACTTACAACACAAGCGCATATCCACACTATTTTCAGAATAATTCTATAATGTCCGTATCGCCTAACCCCTTCTATGATTCTACAAGTTTATCATTTGCACTTCCGAAGACATCGGATGTGAAAATTTGTATCTATAATATAAAAGGGCATAAGATAAAAACATTGCTTAGTAAAGTTATGGTTCAAGGAAATTATAGTGTAAGCTGGGACGGAACTGATGAAAATGGAAAGAAAATTTCAAGTGGTATTTATTTATATACACTAGAAACTATAAATGATATTTATACAAAAAAAGTAATACTATTAAAATAAAAATAAAAAATGAGATCGTTTTCGGATAAAAACCGAAAGCCAACTCGCAGGAGGACAAATGTATTTCGAATTCTTATCTAAAGAAGACAAAAGAGCTATTGATGCCTTAAAAGAGTATCACGGTGGTGCAAAAAAGATCAGTGAAACAATTACTGAAATGAGGAAATACGAAACCCGAAAGAGGATTTTACAAGAAAAAGGTTTTGGTGATATGATTGCTGATGCTGAACTACTTGTTAAAAAATTTCCCAAAGTTCAAGATTATGAGAAGAAACATAATATCAAATACAACGATTCTCTTGGTGTTGCAACGGCTCAAGTTTCCGGTTGGCAAGGTGCAAAGGTAACACATCACGGAATGAAGAGAATTGCAGCAAGTGCCGAGAATGGAGAAGATTGTTTTGTCGCTTCGGAATTTATCTCAGTTGTTGCTCTTACAGATAACTACATTTATAATGGTGATCTGATGGCAACTTTGATGATGAGCGAAAACTTAATGAAAGCTTCAAAATTTTGCAGTACAAATTTAATTGGAATTCCACAACCGAAAGCAAGATTTAAGAAATTGGAAAAAGTTACAGGTAAAAAATTTGAAGTTGCGGAAGTCGATACAGAAAATGCTGCTATAGTTCTGAAAAATCAGGGAACATTCTTTGGAAATTTCGGTGGAATCGAATGTGCTAATGATAATCATCTGGTTTATCTTGATGGTGTTACCAGAACTGCTCTGGCAACCGGTGCAGATTTCTTTCTTAATCCAAGCTGGAGTTCCATTATTGCTGCTTGTTATTATGGTAGAGATATTCCAAATCTCCATTTCAAAATCTCGATGTTGCTCTCCACTCAAACTACGATGCATTTCCGAATGCTTATGAATATTATGAAATCTTATCTTCGTGATGATAATACTTCTCCATTGTACGAGATCAATATTGGAAACGGTGCTTCACCTGAAACATTCATTCAGTGCGCAAAAGAGCTGAAAGCGAGTGGAATAAAAGGTGTTAGCTTGGCTGCTCATATTTATATTAATCCCGATCTTGGAATAGAAGGTTTTAATTGGACTGAAAATGCATTTAAAGTTCTGGAAAGCGGAACTAATATGACATTCAAATATGAGAGTGATGGAACGGCTCGTGAATTAGATACAATGGGTGCTTATTTCCTTTCGGAAGATGATCGTGAAGAGAATGCAGAGAAGATCGGGGATGTGATCTATTATAAATCTCTTAGAGCAACCAAAGATGGTAAGAGTTTTATGAAGAAAGGCATAAAACCTATATTTGGTGGTAGCTCGTATTAGAGTAAAACCTTGCGAATGATCTTGATCTTCGCAATGGTTGTTCATATATATTACCATCGCGGAGGTTTTTAACCATTCACAAGGTAAAACATTTCAACCCGACTCGGGGTTTTCAGACTCGAGTCGAGTTGACATAGATAAGGAGCAAGAAATGATCACTAATTGGAAACAAAAATATTCCAAAATAATGAAGGATTTCGAGGGATATTCAATTGGTAAAATATTCAAATATCTGAATGATCCTGAAATAATCTCACTTGCTGGCGGGCTACCTTCACCTGATATGTTCCAAAAACCCCAAATGAGAGCAGTATCAAAGAAATTATTAGAAAATAACTTAGAGAATATTTTCCAATATACTGCTGTACCTGGTGAAGAGAGCTTGAAAAGTGCTGTTATCGAATTTTTGAAAAGAGAGGAGATCAAAATTTCAAAGGAGCAGGTTGTGATAACTTCTTCCGGGCAGCACGGTTTGGATCTTACGGGAAGATTATTCTTGAATTCCGGTGATATCATTATGATAGACAGACCTACTTTTGCCGGAGCTATCGTTGCCTTTCAAATGCAGAATCCAAAGATTATTGGAATCGATATCGAAGATGATGGACCAAATGTGGATGAATACAGGAAGATGCTTTCTGAAATGGATGAAAAGCCTAAATTCATTTATGTTGTTCCCGATTTTCAAAATCCAACCGGAATTACAACGAGTCTGGCAAAGCGTGAAGCCCTTCTTGATATTAGTTATAAATATGATATTCCAATTGTGGAAGACAGCCCTTATCGCGATCTTCGTTATCGTGGTGAATCCATTCCTTCCATATTTTCTTTAGATCAAAAGAGAGGTGGAACCAATGTTATCGGACTATATACATTCTCAAAAATATTCTGTCCGGGTATTCGAGTTGGATTCAATATCGGTGCAAAAGAAGTTATCGAAAAGATGGCTAACATCAAAGGTGGAAACATTTTAAATACACCTAAATACAATCAGGATCTTTGCACAGCATTT
>DAOUTP010000182.1 GCA_030626645.1 Candidatus Cloacimonadota bacterium | reverse complement strand
CAGGAGTGATCTTATGAGAAAATATAAACCTGAAAAGATCCATAAAGTTATATTCAAAATAAGCGGAGAAGTACTTGCTGGTGAGAAAGGATTCGGCATTGATATGCAAAGTGTTGAAAATCTCATCGAAGACCTTATCTCTATTAGAGAAGCGGGATATAGTGTCGGCATTGTATTGGGAGGAGGAAATTTCTTCAGGGGTGTTTCCGAAGTTGGTAAATATCTTAATCGCTATACTGCCGATAATGTTGGTATGCTGGCAACAATTCAGAATGCCTTGATCATGAGTGGACTCTTGCAGAAGAAAAATTATCGTACTGAAATTTACTCTGCTATTCAGGTTGATAAAGTAGCGAAATTCTATACTCCAAACAGAGCTACTACTTCCCTTAATGAAGGAAAGATATGTTTCTTCTGTGGTGGTATTGGAAATCCATTCTTCACAACGGATACAGCAGCAATTCTTCGTGCAATTGAATTAAATGCAGATCTGGTTTTAAAAGGAACTAAAGTTGAAGGTGTATTCAGTGCTGACCCAATGAAAAACAAAAGTGCAAAATTCATACCCGATATTACATTCACGGAAGTTCTTGATAAAAAATTACGCGTTATGGATATGACCGCATTTACTTTAGCTCGTGAAAACGATATGCCCATTAAAGTCTTTAATATTACACAAAAAGGTAGTTTGAAAGAAGCTATCCTGAATAAAGATGTTGGAACCTTTGTTCATAAGTAAGGAGTTATCATGCACGAATTAATACAGAATTTGACGGAAAAGATGGAAGATGCATTCAATTCATTGCTTAAAAACTATTCTAAGATCAGAACAGGAAGAGCTAACACATCGGCTTTAGATGATATCAAAATTGATTATTACGGAGCGTCAACCCCTATCAAACAACTTTGTAATATCTCTATTCCTGAACCTAGACTCATCGTAATTCAACCCTGGGATAAATCCATACTTGAGGGAATTGAAAAAACTCTTCTTTCTTCTAATATTGGCGTTACACCTGATAATGATGGAAATGTTATCCGCCTTCCATTCCAACCTTTAACAGAAGAAACAAGATTGGAAATTGTGAAACAGATCAAGAAAATGGCCGAAGACGCTAAAATCGAGATCAGGAACATACGTCGTGAAGGAAATGAAACTTCCAAGAATATGGAAAAGAAAAGCGAGATCAGTGAAGATAATATGAAAGATCTTCAAATTGATATTCAAGAACTTACAGATAAAATAGTAGGTAAGATCGCTGATACAGCCAAATCTAAAGAAACTGAGATTATGGAAGTATAGAACTTGTGGAAAATAAATTGAAGGAAAAATTATGGCATTCATAATAACTTCTGAATGTGTAAAATGTGGTGTTTGTTTAGATGTCTGCCCTATAACAGCTATCGTTGAGAGTGAAGCGCAGTATCTTATTACTGATGCCTGTATAGATTGTGGTAAATGTATAGAAATCTGTCCTATCGATGCTATAAAAAATGTTAAGATGAACGGACAATAAACAATTCATTTCAGATATTATTAAAGCCCGAATTTATTTCGGGCTTTTTTATTTCAATATTAATTTTGCCAGAGCTTCCCAGCTATATTTTTTACTTTCTTCTTTAATATTCTTGACCAATTCTTCCTGATCCAATTCAAAATATCGAATAATTGCTTCAGCGAAAGCTTCTTTGGAAACATCTCTGGCTATAATTCCCGTTCTAGAATCCAGTACAAGTTCCGCCAGACCACCTACAGGAGTTGCAACTGCCCCAAGTTTCATATCATATGCTATCTGCACCACTCCGCTTTGTGTAGCCTGAATATAAGGCAAAGCCAATACATCCGCAGCTTTAAAGAAAAGTTCAATTTCTTCGTCTTTTACAAATCGATCTATAAAAGTAACTCTATCTACCAATCCAATATCTTTTATTGCATTATAATATTTTTTTGCATCACCATAAACTTCACCCACAATCAGCAGATGGGCATCTTCAATTTTATTCACAACATACGGTAATGATCGTATAAGAAGTTCCAATCCTTTATATTGCTTAATATAACCAAAGAAAAGAATAACTTTTTTTCCCGTCAATTTCAATTCAGTTTTTGCTGATACATTTGTGTATTTATTAAAATTATAGCAGTTGTAAACTGGATGAAAACCGCGAACGGTTTTCTTTTTTGGGAAAAGTTTACACACATCATTATAAACCGATTCTGAAAGTGTGACCAGAAGGTCTACTTTGCCTAATGCATATTTTGTTAAACTTTTCGCAAAAAGCCATTTTTCGTGAAAATTAATATTATGAACTATATAAAGTAGTTTCGTTCTAATATTTAAGCGTCTTAAAATAAATCCAAATGAAAGTGCGAAAAATGGGATCCAGTAGCTTATGATCAGAATATCAGGTTCCCAGTCATTTATAGCTTTTATTGTGGGAAACCATGTAAATGGGTTATATGGAGTTAATTTTGAGATTATAGTAAAATCTGGTTTCTCACTTTGACTTAATTGATCTTTACCGGGAAATAGTATCTTTGGATATTGCTGTTTAAATGAGAAAAATCTAATTTCGTTATTAGTTTGAAATACTTGGGCAAGTTGTGTACTGAATTGAACAATTCCACCCCGAAAAGGGTAAGCAGGCCCTAGAAATCCGATCTTCATTTCTTATTTTTTTCAAAAAAGGCTTTCTTCTCTTTATCTGTGATCACCACCGCTGCCATAAATTCATCAAACTCAATTTGAGGAGCCATCTCAGCAATACTATTCGCAATTTCCAAAGGTTTAGGAAAACTGAGTGTATACTGCAATGATCTTTCTACATCATCAACAATATATTTTAAACGGATCATTTTACGTTTGTCTTCATTCAGCTCCATTTTTGTTAACGACCCCCATTTAATATTCACATTCTTCTTTCCTAAATATTGGAAGGATATCATCTCCTGTGTGAGTTTGATCTTATTCAAAGAAAACAGATTTTTCAAAAAAGAGTTTAGAGCAAGGAACATAATTGCAAATGGAACAAACTGAGCAAATTTGGATGAATCTGAATCAACTTTATTAAAGATAAGCCAAATAGAATATGCTATTGCAAGTGTTGCAAAAATGAGTGTAAACCAACGTATGAACTGGTTGAATTTATAGGTTCGCGGCAAACCTTTGGTTTTATTTATATCTAGAAATTCTCCCAAATCTTTCATTATCTTCCTCTTACTTTATCTTTTAATTCTTCCAGCACAAAGACAGGAGCAGAATAATTTTTGAATATTTCCTCATCCAATCCTTCTCCGTGAAAATCGCTTCCACCGGTTCGGATGAGCATATTATTTTGTGCGATCTCATTGTAATGCAGCACAGTTTCATCATTACTTTTAGCATAAAAAACTTCCATGCCGTCAATACCAAACTTTATGATATCATAGATAAGGTCATCATTCCTTAAAGTGTATGGATGCGCCAGAACACTTACACCGCCTGCATTTCTGATAACCTTGATTACCTTTTCTACAGAAGGTGAAGCTTTGGGAACATACGCATAACAATGCTCTCCAAGATATTTTTCAAATGCCTCATATTTGTTTTTACAATATCCATTTTCAATTAATGCCCATGCAAGGTGCGGGCGTCCGAGATAATTATTTTCACCTGCTCTTTCATAGATTTGATCATGATTAAGAGTAACACCCTGCTCCTTTAACTTATCTATCATCGAATTTGCACGGTGAAAACGGTTATCATAGATCACTTTTAGCATAGCATTGATTTCTTTATTTTTCGTATCAAGATAATAGGCAAGAATGTGTACATCCCTCCCTTCATGAAGACAACTA
Organism: Candidatus Cloacimonadota bacterium; assembly: GCA_030626645.1. Taxonomy (GTDB): domain Bacteria; phylum Cloacimonadota; class Cloacimonadia; order Cloacimonadales; family TCS61; genus Tenebribacter. The sequence continues at coordinate 187 of DAOUTP010000182.1, read as the reverse complement.
ATCTCAACTCCCGGGATCAATTCAATATCCATCTCTTGGGCAATTTCTATTGCATTTCGATAACCATCCAGATTGTCATGATCTGTAATTGAGATCACACCATGATCACTTTCTTTTGCTAATTCTAAAACTTCTCTAGGTGAATAGATTCCATCCGAAAAATTTGTATGCACATGAAGATCTATCT
>DAOUTP010000193.1 GCA_030626645.1 Candidatus Cloacimonadota bacterium | reverse complement strand
AGGAAATCTTCGAAGAATCATCTCACGAAGAATCTCATTTTAAGTAGAGATCCTTCCAAAGAACCACATGCAAGATTCGTCAGGATGACAGGATACACTCTATTATGCAAAACGCCTTTATTTATTGAACCAATTATTCTTGTTAGAATTACCCGTCAATAGACATTTATTAATCTTTACAATTAAAATCCGATCTGCCGCCATGCTTCATAGATAACTATTGCAACACTATTCGATAAGTTTATTGATCGAATTTGTGAACTCATGGGAATTGTGATATTAGACTTCTGATATTTTTCCAAGATATTCTCTGGTATACCTTTCGATTCAGGTCCAAATATGAAAATATCACCCTTTTCATATTCTAATTCGGTAAATTTTCTATCCGTTTTTGTTGTGCAGAAATAAATGTTACTATCGGGAAATTCCGTTAGAAAGTCATCCAAAGAATCATGAATTTTTAGCGAGAGTTTATCCCAATAATCTAATCCTGCCCGTTTAACTAATTTATCAGTTAAAAGAAATCTCATAGGTTTAATAATATGAAGCATTGAGTTTGTACCGACACAAAGCCTGCCAATATTGCCTGTATTAGCCGGAATTTCGGGTTGATAAAGAACTACATGAAAATTTATTTCAGGAATGCTCATTTCAACATTATCCGCTTCCATTTCGCTATCCATTCATTATATTGCCATCTAGTTTGCCTAATAGAAAGTTCATTTGTATAATCGTTAGTGATTTGCGGCAGGATCTCATAATCTACAGGAAGCTTGACCTTCTTATTAGCGGGTTTCATCCACATTTCATCTGTTATAATTTCCTGAAATTCTAAAGATAGAAGGAAATCAACAAATTTAGCTGCTAGTTCTTTCTTTTGTGATGAGTTTAATATTCCTACACCTTGAATGAATTTGAATCCACCTTCTTTTGGAATCGTGGATTTGTATTTATCAGTATTATCGTATTGTATATGGTATATTGGAGTCGTATCCATTCCGATGATCATCGGTGCTTCACCAGCTAAAAAAGCATTGTATGCGTCATTCTGATCATCAAAAATGCTGAAAACATTATCTTTAATACTACGCCAGAAGTGACCATATCCATTTCTACCAAAAGCAGCTACAGACCAGTACAGCATAGCTCTTCCAATACTCGTGGTTCTCGGATCCAGCAATATTATCTGATCTTTAAATTTGCCATCCTGCATTTCTCCGAAAGTCGATGGAGGATCAGTAATTATATAGCTATTATAAATAAAAGCGATGTTACTGTAGCAAACCGGATTAACCCGATATTCTTTATCAAAGATGAGATCGTCATCAATGTTATGTAAATTATTTGATTCATATGGGAAAAATAAACTATCCTGCAATGCTCTGAACAGTAGTGTATTATCAATTCCAAACACCAGATCAATATCTGTGCTGTCCTTCTCTGAAATGGCTTGATCAAGCATGGAAAGTGAATTAGAAAATTTAGTTACTTTTATCTCACACTTAAAAATATTCGTGAAAATTGGAATAATATTCTCATAGAAATCTTCGTTTAGGAAGATATCTACTGCATAAATTTTTAATGTTTGAATTTCATTAGAGGTTTCAACTGAATTCTGCTTATTGCAAGATAAAATCAAGACCAAAATTAATAATAAAAATATTTTTTTCATTATATTGATCCAAATAATAATGCAGCTACAATAAAATCCGTGACCAGAATTAGAATAGAGGAATAGACAACAGTTATGGTTGTAACCCTTCCTACACCTTCAGCTCCGCCTTTTGCCCTACTTCCGGCAAAGCAGCCTACAACCGTAATTATTAATCCAAAGAATATTGCTTTTATCAATCCACCAATCAGATCGGAAGGTAGAAAGAAATCACGCATATTTGTGAAAAAGCTAAATGCATTAATATGGTATTTATAGACTGATAAAAGGAAAGCTGAAAAAATCCCTATGAGATTAGCAAAAATCGTTAGAATAGGAAACATAATTATACCGGCAATTATCCGGGGCATATAAACAAGATCAACCGGATCGATTGCCATGGTTTCCAAAGCATCGAGCTGCTCACTTACCTTCATTGTCCCAATTTCAGCAGCAATAGATGCACCAACTTTTCCAGCCAGCACAAGTCCGGTTAGCACCGGTGCAAGTTCTATCATTGTAGATTTCCCTATTAAGACACCAATAAGACTTAGTGGAATGTATCCGCTGGTTTGATAGGAAGCCTGAACAGAGGTTACAAGACCGGTAAAAGCAGATGTAACGGCAATTAGCAAAAAAGAATCATATCCGATTCTTTTCATCTGCTTCATGATTTCGTTAAAACGTTTTTTTATTTTAGGAATGTGACTCAAAATGGCAGCATTGAATAAAACAAATTCACCAATTAAATTAATGAAATTGAATCTAAACTTCATATTCATTGAGATCTCTGAAAGCTGTAAATTCCGGTATAAAGCGTAATTTTATCTTCCCAATTGCTCCATGACGGTTTTTACCAATTATTATCTCAGCGATTCCAGGTTCTTCAGTTTCTTCATTATATACTTCATCACGATATATGAACATTACAATATCGGCATCCTGCTCAATTGCACCAGATTCTCTTAAATCTGAAAGTCTAGGTCTTTTATCATCTCTATTTTCAAGTCCACGGTTCAGCTGTGATAAAGCTATTACCGGTAATCCAAGTTCTTTGGCTAGAATTTTAAGATATCGGGAAATTTCTGATATCTCCTGCTGTCTGTTTTCTCGGTTACGGCTTGCTGACATTAGCTGCATATAGTCAATTATGATTATATCGAGACCCTTAAGCTCAGCCTTTAAACGTCTGGTTTTTGCTCGGATATCCAGAATAGTGTTAGCGCCACTATCATCTATATAGATCTCTTTTCCAGAAAGAACTTCGGCAGCTCCAGCAATACGGAGCATTTTCTTCTGATTCATTCCGAATCCTTTAAGCATATTATCCATACTAACTTCAGAAGCAGAACTCATCAACCTCATGAGAAGTTCATTACTCTCCATCTCCATTGTGAATATGCCAACTTTCTTATCATATTGTACTGCTGCATTACTGGCAAGATTTAGAGCAAAAGAAGTTTTCCCCATTGCCGGTCTTGCAGCTACAATTATTAGCTGACCGGGGCGTAATCCACCAAGTTTTCTATCCAGATCTATAAAACCGGTAGGTACCCCTAATACACTTTTTTTAGATGCAGCAGTTTCTTCAATATTCTTTACAGTAGTAGATATAATGTTGTGGATCCATTCAAATGTTTTTCGGTTTGGACGCTCAGCAATATTAAATATCAACTGCTCCGCTTCATCAACAATATCATCAGCATCTTTATCAGATGCGTAACATCCTTCTATTATTTTATTGGATGCTTCAATAAGTTGTCTAACTAAAGCTTTTTTGAGTACGATATCCGCATGGTATTCAATATTTGCACTGCTTAAAACAACATCAGACAATTCATTTATAAAGGCTTCACCACCAATTGCTTCAAGCTGTTTACTTATTTTTAGCTTATCAATTAATGTGATAATATCAATTTCAATATTATTCTCAAATAGGTCACAAATTGTCTTGAAGATAATTTGGTGTGCTTTACGGTAGAAATGATCTACTTCAAGCATTTCTATTGCTTTTGCAACTGAATATGTATCTATCATCATTGCGGAAAGAACCGCAGCTTCTGCATTTATGTCATTTGGTACTTGTCTTTCAATTCTCTTTGCCATAACTAATCCTATATATTAAATAATT
>DAOUTP010000092.1 GCA_030626645.1 Candidatus Cloacimonadota bacterium | reverse complement strand
TTATGGAGTTCCACCGATTTTGGAGCTACCTGGCAGGTTGAGTTCTGGAGTGATTTTCTATCTTGCGTAGGAATTGATATGACAGACAATATTTTTGTAGGCTGGGAAGCAGATGATGGTGTGGCAAAGTGGTTAGGAAATGATCTCGTTTTCATGAATGATGGACTACCCAATCTTTCGATAAATAAACTGTATGTAAATCCGACAATGAGCAGTATTCATATCATGGCTTTCACCGACAGCGGAGCTTATATGTTAAATAATTATGTATCTTCCGAACCTGTTTTACAGGTTTCTGAAACAAATCTCTCCAACTATCCCAACCCCTTCAATCCAACTACAGATATCAGTTTTTCCGTACCGCAAACGTCCTCGTTTGTGACTATCGAAATCTATAATTCACGTGGTCAGAAAATAAAATCGTTGCAAATCCCTAATCCTTCATCCCAGAATCCTAATCAGATCACTTGGGATGGTACTAACGAAATCGGCAAACAAGTTCCTTCCGGAGTTTATCTCTATAAACTTGTATCCAACGGTAAAGAACTGGCAGTGAATAAGATGCTGCTGTTAAAATAATTGAAACAGATAATTATATTAATCTTAATATTTTCTTTTCACTTAATTCAAGCACAAGATCTGCAATTCTATCAAGAAGATCTGGATTTCAAGATCGAAGATAACTACTTCTATGTGGATGGATTGTATTATTTTAGAAATACGAACAGTAAAGAGTTAAATCGACGTCTTTTCTATCCCTTCCCCCAAGATGAAATTTATGGAAAAGTTGATTCGATATTTGTAATAAATATTCAAGATACTTTAAAAGAAACAGATATTCGGAATAATCAAAATGGTATTTCATTCTCTATCCACATTAAAGCCGATACTACCGCAATTTACCGGATAGGCTACAGACAGGAATTGAAAGAAACAAAAGCAGAATACATTCTAATAACAACCCAAACTTGGGGAATCCCCTTTGAACAAGTAAATTACACTCTTGCGTTTCCCAAAGAATTTTCGCTTGACTCAATTTCCTATATGCCGGACAGTTTGCGTGAGGAAAGTGATAGATATATCTTTTTCTGGTATAAAGAGAATTTTATGCCCGATAAGAATTTTGAGATCAATTATAAGAAATAGGAGGGAACTTTGAATGGAAGAGAATAATGAAATATTTGAAGTTAAGATGAAAGAAAAAAGAGAATTAGAAAAATATGAGAAAATTGGCTGGGGATTATTCCTTGTTATGCTTGGTGCTATCTGGCTTTTTCCGGATTCAATAGTACCGGAAGGCACATTCATGTTTGGTGTCGGCATAATTCTACTTGGTATAAATTTTGTAAAATATACAAAAGGATATCGAGTAAACGGCTTCACTATTTTTTTAGGGGTAGTCGCTTTAGTAGCTGGTTTATCAAGCCTTTTAGGGCGTCCCGTGGATATTTTCCCGCTTATTCTCATTCTCTGGGGAGTTAGCATTATCTTTGGTATTGGTAGAAAGAAAAGAAAAATAGACTTGTAGACATTCCTAATATAATAGAAGCTAAGCAGAAGAGATAAAAACTGCCATGCTTTCCCAATAATATAGAAAAGATAAAACTATTGACATTAGAATCTTAGAAAAAAATATTGCACAGCAGTAGTTAGTAAAGTGAATATTAAGTAATATGAATCAGGAGATAGATGATGAAAAAAGGAATTCACCCAAAATATGAGAAGGTAACCGTAACATGTTCATGTGGGAATACTTTCGAAACAAGATCAACAGATCCATCAATCAGCAAAGTTGATATCTGTTCAAATTGTCATCCTTTCTATACAGGAAAACAAAGATCTAGAGCCAAAGAAGGTCGTATAGAAAAATTTAACCAAAGATACGATATTAAAGAAGAAAAATAAAAATTTTATTAATATCGCACCACAACTCTATTATAGAAATTGTTGTGGTGCGTTTTTTTTGAGGACAAATTAATGAAAAGAAAACAAATTGAAGTTGGTGGACAAGCAGTTATTGAAGGTGTAATGATGCGAGGTCCGGAAAATCTGGCAACTGCTATTCGCCGCAAAGATAAGAGCATTGAAATAAAAAAAACCAGATTTATCAGCAAAACAAAACAGAATAAATTTCTGGGATTCCCAATAGTACGAGGATTTGCGTCCTTGATCGAAATGATGATAATTGGCATAGGAACATTGAATTTCTCTGCCAGCCGAGCTGAACTGGACTGGGAAGAGGAAAAACCAAAAAAAAATAAAAAAGAGAAATCTAAATTCCGCACAAAATTTGAAGAAGTTATAAGTTATATTTTTGCTTTCGGTTTAGCTTTTCTCTTGTTTGCATTCTTGCCCTATCAGATCGCAGAATGGATGAATCTTGGAAAAGGTAATATCTACTTCAATCTCTTTGCAGGTTCAATCCGTATAATTTTCTTTGTACTTTATGTTTGGATAATTGGAAAAATGAAAGATGTGAATCGTATTTTTGAATATCATGGTGCCGAGCATAAATCTGTATTTGCATATGAAGCAAATAGTGATCTGGATTCTGACAGCGTTCAACAATTTACAACGTTCCATCCACGCTGCGGGACAAGTTTCATATTTTTTGTTTTACTTATTTCTATATTGATTTTCTCAATTATTGATACAATATTTGCATATTTCTTTGGCGCTCCGCATGTAATCCTACGTTTGGCATATCACTTATTATTCATGCCGTTTATTTCCGGAGTTTCTTATGAAGTACTCAAACTTTCTGGTAAGAATATGAAACATCCACTGGTTAAGATAATGACGTCACCCGGGCTTGCCTTGCAGCGAATTACAACTCAGCCACCGGATAATGAACAGATAGAAGTTGCAGTTATCGCTATGAAATGTGCATTGGAAATGGATCTTTCTGAATACGAAAATATTATTTTCATTGATGAAGAATCACAAAAGGTTAGTTAATAAACTATGTTACCGGAAAAAAAGATCTCATCCCTTAAACAAGAATATGAAGAGTTGAAAAAAGATATCTATGACCCTGCAAAGATGTCTGACCGTCGTTACTACAGCAAGATATCAAAAAGGTTTAAAGGGTTGCAGGAAATATTAGACTTGTATAATATTATAAAAGATTGTAAAGAAACCATCGCAGAAAACAAGGAGTTGATAAATTCTACTGATGACAAAGAACTCATTGCTCTCGCAGAAGAGGAAACAACTGAAGCTCTAGAAGACCTTGAAAAGAAAATTACAATACTGAGAGAACTCCTTGTCCCAAAAGACCCAAATGATGAAAAAGATGTGATCGTTGAGATCCGAGCCGGAACCGGAGGTGAAGAAGCAGCGCTATTTGTTGCAGATCTTTACAGAATGTACACTTATTTTGCTGATAAACAAAATTGGAAATTATCTGTTATGTCTTCCAATCCAACCGGAGTTGGTGGTTTAAAAGAAGTTATATTTTCACTCACCGGAGACACTGTTTATGGAACTATGCGATTTGAAAGTGGTGTTCATCGTGTACAGAGAGTTCCTGAAACTGAATCTCAAGGTAGAGTTCATACATCTGCAATTTCGGTAGCAGTCCTGCCGGAAGCGGATGAGATAGATGTTGAAATTAACCCAGCAGATTTGAAAATTGATGTTTATAGGGCGTCGGGGCACGGCGGGCAAAGTGTGAATACAACCGACTCTGCCGTTCGGATCACACATGAACCAACCGGACTTGTTGTAACCTGCCAGGACGAGAAATCACAGCTTAAAAACAAGAATAAAGCTTTTAAGGTACTCAGATCAAGATTATATGATCTGGAACTGACTAAACATGAGGCAGAGATCTCTGCTAAACGTAAGTCACAAGTTGGTTCTGGTGATAGAAGCGCAAAAATCAGAACATATAATTTCCCGCAATCCAGAGTCACAGACCATAGAATAAATTTGACATCATTCAGATTGAATGACATTTTGCTCGGTGAGTTGGATGAATTTATTGAAGCTTTAAAATTAGCATATAGGAATGAAAAAGTAGAAAATTAATAATGTGGATCATATCACTTTTCATCATAATTTTATTCTTTATCTTATCTGGTTTTTTTTCAGGTATAGAGACGGGTCTCATCTCTCTTGATAGATTAAAATTGGAACAAGAAGCAAAGAGTAATAAAAAAAAGAATCAGATCCTCGCTTTTCTGGAAAAACCGGACCTGATATTCGGAACAACTTTATTTGGAACAAACATATCACTTGTTGTAGTATCTTCACTTTCTATATTTCTTATTAATATTTTAAATAAAAAATCTGTAATTAATGTTCCAGAGCATACCGCAACACTTATTATTGCCGGATTTATACTCATTTTTGCCGAGATAATTCCAAAAGCACTTTACAGAGATTTCCCTAATAAATTAGTAAGCAGAGGGTTCCCACTTCTCCGATTCTTCAGTTTCATTTTTACACCTTTCGTGAAGTTCGTATCACTTCTAAATAATGCTCTTGCTAAACTTTTTAAACTTCCACAAGAATCGAGATACAATTTTGTTTCACGCGAAGATCTTTCATTTATGCTCTCAGAAGCTAAAGATGACGGTGTTCTACATGAAGATCAAATGGAAATGCTGGAAGAGGCACTTGAATTCTCAGATCTTGATGCTCAGAATGTGATGATTCACCGTACTGATATCATTGCATTCCCATTAGATGCATCTATTGATGAGATTATTTCTATTGCTAAGGAAAAGGGATTCACAAGATTCCCGGTTTATGAAAATGACCTGGATAATATCAAGGGGATCTTAATAATATATGATCTCTTAAAACAAAAAGACCATGATGTTCTTACTGCTGCAGATTTTATAAGGAATGCTTTCTTTGCACCGGAAACTATGGATGTGAATAAGCTTCTTACGGAAATGCAGAAAGAGAAAGTGAGCATGGCGATTATCCTGGACTCCTATGGTGGTACTGCCGGTGTTATTACAATTGAAGATATTCTAGAAGAAATTGTCGGTGAAATTGAAGATGAATATGATAACGCAACCGAAGAGATAAGCCAAATATCAAGTGGATTGTACAGAGTGCAAAGCTATGCAGAAATTGATTTTCTTAACGATGATTACGATATGGATCTGCCATTAGGAGATTATGAAACAATTGCAGGGATGATCATAGATAAACTCGAGAGAATTCCTAGAACAGATACTAAACTAAAAATTGGAAATTGGGATATCACAATAATCCAAGCTACAGATAAAAGAATAATAACCGTGGAAATGAAGAGAATTGAAGTACAAGAAAATTTGTAACTTTGTAATGAGGTAAAATATGAATAAAATTTTTAAAATATCAAACATGGTGAATGAAACCCAAATTATTGATATACAATCGAATGATAAAAAAGGTGCTTTGAATGAACTTCTTGAAATCATTTGCAAAGATGACTTAATAACTGATCCCAAAACGTTTTCTAAAGAGATCTTCAAACGGGAAAAATTAATGAGTACAGGAATTGGTTACGGAATTGCTATCCCACATGCACGCCAAAAAACCGTTAAAGATTTTGTTATTGCCATCGGACGTAAGCGCGAGGGTTTGGAATATGAATCCATAGACGATAAACCTGTTAAACTCATCTTCATGATCGGTGCTTCAGATAAACAGGATAAGGATTACATTAAAGTCCTTTCCCGATTGGTACTTCGTCTAAAAAATCAAAAATTCGTTGATAAAATATTATCCGCTGAAAATCCTTCAGATATATACGAATTAATTAAAACACAAAAGTAAATTATGTTCCCTCAATATCTGCAACTTCTATTTCTTGGTGGTTCCATTCTACTGGCACTCATTTTGTCACGTGGAGCAACATTGCTAAAAACGCCACTTATTGTTGGCTATATTATCGCAGGAGCATTGCTCGGACCAGATCTTTTTGGAATGCTTTCACCCGATCAAATCAAATCCTTAGATATTGTAAATCTGGTTGTACTCTCACTAATTGGATTTGGTATTGGAGGAGAACTTAGGTTTAAAGAAATCAGAAAACTTGGAAAATCTATTATCTCCATTGTCATTTTTGAAGCTTTTGGTGCTTTCCTTCTAGTTGGAATCTTCAGTGCATTGATTTTAAAAAGTATTCCCATGGGGCTTATCTTTGGCTCTCTGGCAAGTGCTACTGCCCCGGCAGGAACTGTAGAAGTTATCAAACAATACAAAGCTAAAGGTGAATTCACTACCACCCTTTATGCTGTGATGGGATTAGATGATATTCTTGCACTGTTACTTTTCACAATTTCATTACCCATTTCTATCATCCTTATGTCCGGCAGTAAATCAGGTGGAGAAGTTTCCATTCTACATGCTTTAGAACATGCCGGTTTGGAAGTTCTATTTTCAATTGTTGCTGGTGTATTAATTGGTTTTGTTATGGTTCCCGTTGCAAAGTTTATACACGATAGAGTAAGCCTTTTGTTGTTATCGATTGGCATCATTCTTATTAATTGTGGGATTTCAGAATATTTTCATCTTTCACCCATTTTATTAAATATGACTATGGGAGTTGTATTAGTAAATAAAAGCAAACTTACGGCTCGAAAGATATTCACTACTCTAGGAGATTGGACACCACCCATGTATGTATGGTTCTTCGTTCTCATTGGTACAAGGCTGAATATTTCATTGATAATGAAATATTCTCTTCTCATCAGTATTTATGTTATTGCACGATCAGTTGGAAAATGGAGTGGAACTTTTATCGGCTCCACCATTTCCAAAGCACCGAGAAAAATAAGAAATTTTTTAGGACTTGCCTTGATGTCACAGGCAGGAGTTGCTGTGGGGCTTGCCCTTGCCGCTTCCAAAGCTATGGAAAAAGAGGGATTTCATTTGCATGCAGTACAAATCATTAGTGTGATCACTGCCACGACATTTATTGTTATGGTTGTGGGACCGATCATAGCCAAAATTGCTTTATTTAAATCCGGGGAAACAAATGTTTCCAATTAGGAGAAAATTATGTATATGATATTAAATTTGAACAAAGAAAAATACTTAGATGATGTTTTAATGGCACTCACG
>DAOUTP010000284.1 GCA_030626645.1 Candidatus Cloacimonadota bacterium | reverse complement strand
GATGTTTATCCCGAAGAAATTTTATAGGAGGTTAGAATGGCTCAAGCATATTCCCCAGGATTAACAGTAACAAAAAGTATTGTTCTAAAGAAAGATAGAATTCTTCCTCTTAAAGGAAAAGTTCTAGTTAAAAAAGGTGATAAAGTAAAAGCAGAAGATGTGGTTGCAGAGACTCTTCTTCCTGGGAAAGTAGTTCCTTTCAACCTGGCTAATAAGGTTGGTGTACCTGCTGAAATGTTAGGACGGTACCTCAAGGTTAAAGCCGGTGATGAGATCAAGAAAGGACAGGTTATGGCAGAAACGAACGGATTTTTTGGTCTTTTTAAAACTTCCGTAAAATCACCGCTCAATGGTGAAATTGAAAATATATCTAAATTAACCGGACAGATGCTTCTGCGCGAACCAAAAATTCCCATTCAGGTAAAAGCTTTTATCGATGGTATTGTTGTTGAAGTGGTAAAAGAAGAAGGCGTTATTATTGAAAACAAATCTGCCTATATTCAAGGGATCTTTGGACTCAGCGGCGAACGCTCAGGCGAGATCAAGATGCTTGCTTCTACACCCGAGGAAATTATTGAACCTTCCAAGATAGACGATTCTTGCAAAGATAAGGTTATTGTCTGCGGTGCACTTGTTAGTTATGCAGCAATTAAGAAAGCTCAGAAAGTTGGTGTTTCCGGTATTATTTCCGGCGGTATCGATGACCAAGACCTTAAAAAACTGTTGGGTTACAATATTGGTGTAGCAATTACCGGTCATGAAGAGATCGGGCTTACAATTGTGATCACCGAAGGATTTGGTGTTATCAAAATGGCAAAAAGCTGTTTTGAACTGCTGAAAAGCTTCGAGGGACATAAAGCATCAATTCATGGAATTACCCAGATCAGAGCAGGTGTTATGCGCCCTGAGATCATTATTCCCATTAAATTCAAGGAAGAGGAACTCAAGGTTGAAGAAGCTAAAATGGCAACTCTGGAAATCGGCACAACTATTCGCGTGATCCGCCAGCCTAATTTTGGACTGATTGGGAAAGTTACGGGCTTACCGGAAAAACTTACTAAAGTAGAAAGTGAAACTATGGTCCGTATTTTGGAAGCCAAACTTGAAAACGGAGAAAAGGTTACTATCCCGCGTGCCAATGTAGAAGTGATAGAAGGTTAAATAGTAATTAATAATTTATAATTAATAATTGGAGCAGAGCAATCTGCTCCTTTTTTAATGCTAATGTTTGAGCACGCTGCGGGATCGGAACGATCCCAGCTAAAAGCAGACCAATCAAAGTTTAAATCGTAAGATTCAGACGAAACAAACAGACCAACCCAACCGCAGGTGCTTTTGTTATAAGCTTTATTTAGTTCCATCTAAAATTAAAACAAGTCCTACATTTGCTTCAGATATTTCTTCATTCGTGACATATTTAGTTTCAATTGGTGTATAGGTTGAATCAAAACACCCCGAAAATTCTATTTCATTAATTATTGTAACATCAAAATACCCTAGATAGTAGAAATTTGCACTACGAGAATAATCGTCTTTACTAAATTTTTCTTCATAGATGATGCTTGTAACATCTTCAGATTCATTCAAATTTCCCTTAATGATAAAATTATTATAATCAAGAGTATTGTCTCTTAAAACAACATAAACATAATTGTCGGGTTGTTCTAGCCAAATTTCAGTAAAAAAATCATCATAGCTAAGAGAACCATCAACTGAAATTAACTCACCAAATAAATCATCGTTAATAGAAACGCCTTTTGTAGTCCAATTATACATTTGATTATCAATAAACTGTTCAGAACTTAATGTGAGAGAATCTCTATGATTTAAATAGGATTCAATATTATCCGAAGTAAAATGAAGTTCAGTATAATAAACTCCACCTCTTATTCTAATTTGATCCAAAACATGAAAACTTATTTCTTCTTCAGAATATTCTCCACCTTTATCCCAGCTCTGAACTGTTAAAGTATTAATTTCATTCTCTAAATTAAATGTATCTAAATCATACAAACATATATCTTCATTATGAAAAACGGCAAGTGTATCTGTATTATTAATAATTAATTGAGAGTATCCGATTGCATTATCATCAATTAATTCTACATTGATTTCAAGAATATCAGAATAAGCTGAATTATCAACAGGATTGATAATGTTGATAATAGGGGTTATTCCATCTTTATCACAAGTTGAAAATGTTTGAATACCTGTGTCATAAGTCCACGAATCTCCTTCCTCCTGGTAATAATAATTCACGATTCTCCAATAATATTTTGTATTGTTTTCAAGAAACTTTAAATTTACATATCCATTACGATTATCTGTAAAAATAAATTCTGCTGAATTAAAAAGATTAGGAGGATTTTCTGTTCCGAAGTATAATCTTCTCATCATACCTCTACTATTTTCCTCTTTAAAAGAAATTCTTGGAAAAATAGTAATGTCTTCAGCTCCTGGTGATGGACTAAAGTCCGTAATTGTATATTCATAATCTTGAGGTGCTTGAAAAATCAAATCACAACCACTTAACGAAAAAAATATAAATATAATAGCTATTAGTTTTCTCATC
>DAOUTP010000067.1 GCA_030626645.1 Candidatus Cloacimonadota bacterium | reverse complement strand
TTCCGGCATGAAGGCTGTTCCAATTATTGTTTAAAGTAAGTAGAATAGTGTTATCGTTTTCACTGATCATTTCATTGATCTGATGGGCAATTTTCTTTGCTTTTTCCAGGTCTGTTTGCGTGTCTACCAGATAGTTCATGCTGTAGGAATTATCAATTATCACAGCGAGTGCAGTTTTTGGATGTGCATCACCTTCCTTTAGAAAATCAGCTTTGATCGCAGGTCGGGCAATTGCTAAAATAGCGAATAGAATTATTAGAATTCTGATAAGAAGTAAAAGCAGATTCTTCAGGTTGATCTTACGTTTTTGTTTCTGCTGGCTCTCTTTGATGAACCGTATCGAACTGAAGATGACCTTGTGTGGTTTCTTCTTGGCAAATAGATATATCAAGATCGGAATAATGATAGCCGAACTTAATAATAATATTCCTGAATTTAAAAAAGATATCATTTATTTGGTGAGAATCTAAAAAATTGAATTTCCAATCTTGAACATGGAATATCCAATAACCAAGTATCATTATTGTTAACGTTCATTGTTCTTTTTTGCAGTATCAATACTCTTGAATAATATTGATATCAACTCATCTGTCTCTTGCAATAAAGTGGACAATTTTGCTGAAGGTTGAATTATCTTTGATTTAATGATTATTTTTAACCATACTTCAGTTTCTCTCAATTCTTTTAAAGCGATTTTCAATTTATGAATAAAATCAGCCCTTGATTCAGCACTTTGAGCTTCACCGTAATTTGCAGCAGGTGATGTGCCACTTCTTAATATTTGAGTTGCAATATGTTTGCCAGTGTTTGATTTGGGCAATTGCTCAGAAAGATTAATTATTCTAACTGCGTAATCAATGAACCGTTCCTGTAAATCAAACTTCTTCATTTCTTTGTTCATGCTTCTTCCTTCTTATTTGGGCATTCCGTGTTCAAAAAGTCGGCTTGCGATAGCAAACGGCTTCTCTTCTTATATTGGACATTCATTCTCTAGAGTATCTTCTTATCCCAAATCCTATAAGTTTTATGAACCCATCCACCCAGATTGGTAGCGATGCGATTCATCATCGTATTGGTTTCCAATATCCAGGACATTTCAGCATTTTCGATATTCATTTTTTTGTGCTCATTGGCAATCATGAAATTCTTTGTGTAAAAAACCGTATCAATACCACGGTTCTGATATTCTTTGACAACACCCATGGTGATCACACGCATTGCTGTTATTTTATTTTTTCCAAAAAGTGCATGGAATATCCCAAATGGGAAAAGCCTTCCTTTCATCTTTATCAGTATCTGATTATAATCCGGCAGTGCTACATAAAAACCTGCAGGTTCATCATTCACAAAAGCCAGGTAGAAAAATTCCGGACGGACAACATCGATCACAGAATCAATTTCATGATCAAATTCTTTTTTAGTCATAGGTACAAATCCCCAATTGCGTTCCCATGCTTTTGTATAAACGGTAAAAACCGTTTGCAGGTCTTTTCTCAATTCCTTTTTATTCTTGGAAGAGAGTTCACGCACTGTGAATCTACCCCTTTTCTGTAGCTTGTCAGTTATTCTTTTCAACCGTTCTGGTGTTGGTCTTTTGGGAATAAGATAAGCCAGTAGATCCATTTCTTTAGCCAATCCAAAACCTTCATAAAGTTTTTGATACCATTCCGAGTTATGAGTCATCAAAATAAATGGAGGCGTATCAAATCCATTAACAAGCAATCCGCATTCATTATTGGTAGAAAAATTCATAGGACCGCGCATCGTATCCATACCTCTTTCCTTAAGCCAATCATGCGCTGCAGCAAAAAGTGTATCTGTCACCGTTTGATCATTTACACTCTCAAAGAATCCGAAGAAACCGATCTTATCCTCGTGGAATTTGTTGTGCTGAGTATTTGTTTGTGCAGATATTCTGCCTACCACTTTCTCGTCTTTGAGTGCAATGAACAATTGTACTTCGGAATGTTCATAATAGGGATTTTTCTTTGGGTTAAAAAAATTCTTCTGATCCATGATTAGAGGAGGAACCCAGTTGGGATCATTTTTATACAGCTTGAATGGAAGCATGATGAATTGCTTCAGCTCTTTTTTACTAATAACAGTTTTAATTTTTATCATTTTAATTCCACTCCTTTAAATCGATTTATCATACATTCTATAAGTTTTGTATACTTTTGCGTCCAGTGTTGTTGCGATCTTGTTCATCATTGTATTACTTTCTAATATCCATGAAAATTCTGCTTCTTTAAATGGGATCTTATGATTCTGAGCAACTTCATGAGTTTTGCAATACATCACAACGTCAATTCCACGTCCTTTATATTCATCCAAAACTCCCATGATCACAACTCGTAATCCTGGTATTTTGTCTTTATAGTGTAGGAATTTCAACCAGCCAAATGGCAGCATTTTTCCCTTCATTTTCTTTAATACGAAATTATAATCCGGTAATGTTACCGAAAGCCCAACAGCTTCTCCATCTACCTCAGCAATAAATATCAACTCAGGTAAAATTATAGGAAGTAGGGAATCTACAAGAAGGTCAAATTCCTCTGCTGACATTGGAACGTAACCCCAGTTATCTGACCATGCAGTCTCATAAATTGTGAATATTTTTTCTATATCTTCACGTAATTTCTTCTTATTTTTGGTCTTTAAATTTCTTACCGTAAAATGAGCTCTCTTCTCAATTCTATCGGATAGCCTTTTCAATCTTTCCGGCGGCGGTTTTACTTCTGCATTATAGGCAAGAAGATCCATCGATTTTTCATGTCCGTAATTTTCAAATAATTTAATATAGTATTCAGGATTGTATGTCATCATTACAATTGGGCTCAAGTCAAATGCATCCATCAATAACCCGCATTCATCGTTCACAGAAAAGCTGGCAGGTCCTCGCATTGTATCCATTCCTTTATTTTTGATCCATTTTTTGGCAGCATCAAAAAGCGTATTTGCCACTTCCTGATCATCTATTGCTTCAAAAAATCCAAAGAAACCAATTTTATCTTCATGAGTTTTATTATGATTTGTATTTGTTTGAGCAGAAATCCTGCCAACTATTTCTTTGTCTTTATAAGCCAGAAAGAGCTGAACTTCAGAATGTTTGAAATATGGGTTTTTCTCAGGATCGAAAAACGTTTTTTGATCACTAATAAGAGGAGCAACCCAGTTTGGATTATTTTTATACAATTTAAATGGAAACTTGATGAATTTTAGTAAATCATTGTTAGTTTTAACTTCTGTAATTTTAATCATATTTATCCTCTATTTATTTTGTTTGGATAGATTTGATAATCGACTATGAAATTGTCATCCTGGGCGGAGTCGAAGGAGATTGGATTATAAATCATTTTAATCTATCTCCTTTTCGTAAATTGTATAGGTTTTGCTGTCTTTAGCTTCTATCATTTCAATTAGCCGGATAACCATTTTATTATCTTCCAACACCCAACCCATATCGCAATATTCGTATTTGGTGCTGGAATATTGTTTTTGTTTCCACAACATAACACCATCTAAACCCAAACGTCGGAATTTGGGCTTAACTCCCAGATAACCCAAACGGAATCCTTTAGTTTTTTTTGCACCCAGAATCATTTTAATTGCACGGATCAACTCCATATTCCTAAAAGAACCAATACGCTCTAAATTTTCCGATACATTAGGAACACCACCAAAAAAAGCAGCAGGTTCACCTTTTATGTAAAGGAAGATAAACAATTTTTTATCCATGATAAGCAGCATGTCGTCAATTATCTGGTTGAATTCATCTTGCGTGAAAGGGACAAAACCATAGTTATCATTCCAGGCGGCATTATAGATTTCCAACATTTCTTTTTTACGAATTTCTAATGAACGTGCTCCCCAATCCTCAATTGTAACATTAAATCTATCAATTATCTTCTGACCTAAACGCTCGAGTTTATCTTCCATCGGACGGCTTGGATCCTGTTCCCATGACAGCACTCTTTTTACTGGTTTAAAATCCAATTTTTCTATCAGCGAAGAATAATATGGTTTATTGTAATGATAGTACATCACAGGTCTTGAATCAAACCCTTTAGTTAAAAAACCCGGTGTAGCATCATTTACCGGAAGGTTTTGCGGACCGCGAATTGTGTCCATTTCTAATTCTTTTAAGAAGCTTATTGCAGCGTCAGTGAGTATCTTTGCAACCGATTCATCTTCGATACATTCAAACTGACCGAAAAAACCAACTTTATCATTCCATCGTTCATTATGCCTGTAGTTCGCAAATGCGTTACAACGTCCAATAACTTTTCTATTTTTCAGTATCATGAAGAAACGCATTGTTGCATGTTTAAAAAAGAGATTTTTTGGTTCGAAAAAACCTGTTATTCCAATAAGTTTGAAACCTAAATATTCGTAATCTAATAGTGGAATGTACTTTGGTTCATTCTTATAGAGTTCCCAATGAAAGTTTACAAATTGTTTCAGTAGTTTTCGTTCAGCTTTACTTTCATTTCCAAATGATATCAACTCGATATCATTATGTATAGTTCTTTCTATCATAATTTTCCCTCTCTCAAGTTATGTAATAACAGATCATAGTTTTCTAGATCTCGCCCAGTTTTTTAGATACTATTAAATTAATGATACCTACTAATAATGCAGCAATAAACATTTTTGCCAGAAAAGCGGCATCATCTTCAAAAAAGAAATTAATAAATGGCGGCAGCAGAACTATCATATATTGTGCAAAACGAATTTGCTTGAAGAATACGACAAGGATTACCGCTAGGACAATAATCATCATCATAGGGAATGGAGCAAAATACAAGACAAATCCAATATATGTGAAAAGACCTCTGCCACCCCTGAAACGATGTGTTATGGGTAGACAGTGACCTATCACCATGAAAAAACCTAAGATCAGCAAATGGTCATTGGAGCCTATATCCCCGATTTTGTCAGTTATGGGCGGATAGTTTAACAAGAAACTCATCAATACAATGTAGAAATACATTTTACCAAAATCAACAATTCCAGTGAAAATCCCCAAAGATTTATCAATATTGATATAAATGTTCTGGGTATCGGGAAGACCCGAACCAACTTTGTAAATGTTTATACTTTTATATGATTTTGTAATTAGTTTTGCAGTCGAAAAACATCCTAGTAAATAAGATGTGATCAACAGAAAAGCAAAGACTATTATTGATAACATTTCCTCTCCAATTTAATAATTTCTTGCTCCGAAGATCGCAGTACCAAGGCGTATGATGTTTGCACCTTCTTCAATAGCGATCTCAAAATCATTCGTCATTCCCATAGATAAGTATTTCATTTCAACATCGGGAATTTCCGCAACTTTGATCTCATTAAATAATTTCCCTAATTTAATAAAAGATCCTCTAATTATTTTTTCGTTGTGAGTAAACATGCTGATTGTCATTAAGCCTTTGACCTTAATATTTTCCAGCTGGCTGATGGCTTTTATAAGTTTAACTGTTTCATCCGGATGAATTCCAAATTTGTTCACTTCATCCGATGTGTTCACTTCAATCAACACATCTTGTGTAAGTAAGTTTTGTTTTAAATAGTTATTTAATTTATTTGCTGTGGAATATTTATCTATCGAATGAATAAGAGTTGGTTTTAGCTTCATTAATTTGCTAATTTTGTTAGATTGCAAATGCCCGATAAAATGGAATTCTTTAAATTTTCCTTCAAGTAAAGGTATTTTGTCTTCAGCTTCTTGAACTTTATTCTCACCAATAAATTCGATATTATTGGAAAGAGCTTCTTCAATTGTTTCAATTGATCTAGTTTTGGTTACTGCCAGTAGTTTAATATCTATAGGATCACGATTTGCCTTTATTGCAGCTTTATTGACTCTTTCTCTAATTATTTCAATATTTTCATATAACGACATTTCATTCCCACTTATATTAATTAATAATAAAGGGAAATTAATTAGATTTATATGTCAAGCAAGAAAAAAACAGCCATTCCGATGATTCCAGAATGGCTATGTTGAATTTAAGATGTTGTTATTTTAGCAATAAACAATTCTTAACTGCTTCAGTTTTGTTATTTACGTTTAATTTATAAAGATAGACACCTGAAGCAACAGGTTGGTTATTTTGGTCGGTACCGTTCCAAATGACTGAATATTTAGTTTCCCTTTGTCCTTCGACTCCGCTCAGGATGACGGGGATAGTTTTAACTTTTTGTCCTTTTAAATTATAAATTTCAATTCGTGTATTTTCGTGTAAATTCGTGGTTTCAAAACTGATCGTTGTCGTCGGGTTAAAGGGATTGGGATAATTGTACATTGTTGGCAGAGAAGTTGGAACAACTTCATTACCAACGTGAGTATAGGTCGTATCGGAGAGAGTTATATCATCAATCATTAGACCAAATCCTTCGGGATCATCATCGTTAGAATGCAATCCAATCCGAAGCTGAATTGTCTCATCAACTAGTAGCGAGAGGTCATTATAACCACTCCAATTATCTGAGAAATATGACCAATTACTAACAGAACCAGTAAATACAACATTCTCAATTTCGGGGTCTCCCAGTGGATTGGAAATAGAATTCCAATTTGACCAGATAACAATAGGTGGGTCGGGTGGATTCTGGTACACTGCTGCGATATATCTTACTTCAACAGAGAAATAATCGCAATTGGGAAAAGAAATATCATCCAGTTCAGTTTTTATTTTCATATCGAAATAGATATCACCTTCTGCAGGCATGATAATATCTCCACTTGAAATATAATTATGCATATTTGCATTGTAAAATGATGTTTCAGGATCAAAACAGCCAAGCGCATGAAGCGGGGAAGGAGCGCTCGGATCTTCCAGAACATGCCATAGATTTCCACCTTTTGCAGTATTGGAAAAACTCATGAATCCGGTTTCATCTTCGGCATCATTTACAAAAACTCCAGCTATATCAATGTTATCTATAAATAAGCCGGTTAATTCAGGATTTGAACCAGTAGATGTATTTGGATCTGAGGCAAAAGCAAAACTGATTATTACTTCGTTACCAAGATATGATGTTGGAATTGAAACTGAAGTTGATATCCAATCTGTTGATCCACCCCAGCCGGGAATTCCGGGAATTCCATCGGGATCTTCATTGTGTTCAAAACCAAAACTATATAAACTTGTACTATTGTAAGCAGGAGTACAATCAGTTAATATTTCTGCATCAACATAATCTTGTCCCACATTTCTGATGCGAACATTAAAGCCGTCCCATCCGTCAAAATTACCTGTACTTCCTAATTCTTCGATTGCTCTGTATTGATCAAAAGAGATAGCTAAATTTCCTGAAGCCGGTAATGTGATCACAGGTGTATCCAGAACTTGATACCAGCTGTCTTCATAACCGCCATTTGGAGAAATATTTTCATCTGCCATCCGCCATGATTTTCCGGTTCCACCAAAAGCATTATAAATACTGGTGTTCCAAAAGGAGCCGGGATCAGTAATATCGGTAGTTGTCCATGAATCAAGTCCATCTTCAAAATCTTCAAGGAAGATAATGTTTTCATACTTGGTACTGCTATGAGAATTTTTAATCGGTTCGGCTTGAACAATTGTAAAATCTTTAGCAAATAGGAATAAGCCTGCAGAAAGCAGGCTTATTATTAATATTATTTTAATATCCACTTTCATAATGGAAAAATTATGCATAAACTATACCAGTTCAGAGATATATTGTACAAGATCAATAACTCTGTTAGCATAGCCGGCTTCATTATCATACCAGCTAAGTACTTTAATAAAGTTACCATTAACCATTGTTACTTCAGCATCAAAAATAGAAGAAGCAGGATTTCCAATTATATCTGTAGAAACAATAGGACCGTCAACATATTCCAAAATTCCCTTCATTCTATTTTCTGATGCTACTTTCATTAATTTATTTATCTCTTCTTTAGTTGTTTTTCTGTCGAGAACAATACAAACGTCTACAAGTGAACCGGTTGGGGTTGGCACTCTTACAGCCATTCCATCAATTTTACCTTTTAGCTTAGGGATTACTTTTGCAGTTGCAGTTGCAGCTCCTGTAGTTGTGGGAATGATATTTAAAGCTGCTGCGCGAGCTCTTCTCAGGTCACTATGAGGATAATCCAGAAGTCTTTGATCCATTGTATAAGAATGAATGGTAGTCATTAATGCAGATTCAACCGTAAAGTTATCTGTGATCACTTTCATAACAGGAGCAAGGCAATTAGTTGTGCAAGAAGCATTTGAAATTATCTTATGCTC
>DAOUTP010000001.1 GCA_030626645.1 Candidatus Cloacimonadota bacterium | reverse complement strand
GGTTCTCAATCTGGATATTCTAATACGACCGGGAATTATAATAATTTTAACGGTTATCAATCTGGATATTCTAATACGACCGGGGCTAATAATAATTTTAACGGTTATCATTCTGGATATTCTAATACGACCGGGACTTATAATAATTTTAACGGTTCTCATTCTGGATTTTCTAATACGACGGGGATTAATAATAATTTTAACGGTTATCAATCTGGATATTATAATACGACAGGGAATCAGAATAATTTTAACGGTTATCGTTCTGGATATTATAATGAATCAAACAATAACTCAGCAATCGGAAGCGAGTCGTTTAATACATTTAATGAAGATACTGGAAATGAACAAACATTTGCAAGTACTGATATTATAGTTGCAGGGGACACGATTTTTATTTCCTCTCATGGTTTTGGAAGTGTTGGGGACATTAAACTTTTGAAATGGACAGCCACAACAGGAGTTTTGCCAGCCGGAATCGCCTTAAACCAAATAGATCAATTTAAAATCATACATGCAGACACAATTGTATTGAAAACGGATGATATGACAGATCAAGGCTCAGGAAATCATACTTTAACGCCTCAATTCGCTTATACAAATTCAACAGCGATAGGATATAATTCCGAGCCGGACGCCTCTAATCAAATCATGTTAGGGGACGCAAATGTTACCGAAATAAAAACGCCTGGCGGATATACGGCAGGAACTACGATAAAAGCTACAACTATGATTGGAAACGTTGCTCAACAAACAATTACTCTTGCAGTAGGAGCTACAACTTTTGCAGTTACAAGCAATGTAATTCAAGTTACAGGCGATGGCGGTGCTAATACGATTGCAACGATTACGGGGGCAATTGTTGGTATTTATACATTTATTTTTGTAGATGGTTTGGTAACAATCAGTAATGATGACGGACACGCAGCAAATACAATTGACTTAGATGGTGCAAATAATTTTACAAGTGCCGACGATAAAACATTAATGCTTGTTTTTAATGGGACGAGCTGGTATAAATTAAGTGAAAGTACAAATTAAAATAATATGAATAATTACGATAAACAACAAGATATAAATGCTGCAATGGACAGCGTTAATCTAATAAAAGAAAAAGTTCTGTTAGAAAAAACAGATGAAAATAAAGAATTAGTAAAAAATAATTCTGAACATTTGAAAATAATAATTAAAAGGCATTCTTTAGAAGGCGAAGAAGCTGCGATATTTTTAGAAATAATTGAACAAGCAAAAGAATATTTACAATGAATTTAATATTTACATATATATTGTTAATTATCTGCACCTTTGCAGCTTGGAATTCTTTTTGTATTATCTGGAAATTAGAGGGAACGCATTCAAAAACCTGGCATTCAATTGGCTGGGTTATTCGATTAGAGTTAGCATTGTTAATTTTAGCTTTAATGTATTTCAATCCTGATTTTCATTTCACATGGAAATTATTTGCTTTTTGGGGATTGGCATTTTTGAACACAGCGTGGATATTGTATGACTTTATAATAAATTTATTCTGGACATTATTTGGAAAATTAAATGATGTTTGGCATGTTGATCCCAAGAAATTAAATGGTTGGCTGTTGAAAAAAATAGGTAAAAAAAGTATTTGGATATTTCGAGGGGTTCTAATTTTAATTAATATTATAATTTTAGCAATATGAATGAAATAAAAAAAAATGGGTTAGATTATAAAATAGTAATTATATTAGTAGTATATGCCGTTATTATAGGTATGTTTTGGGGTATTTCACAAAGCAATATAAATGATAATTCAGATGATATATATGATAACGAAAAGCATATAAAAACAAATACAGATGTAAATGTCGTAAATCAATTAAACATAAATACTTTATCAGTACAAATGGATAACATGATTGATTTGCAAAAAGAAATGAATAAAACATTGAAGGAATTGAAATAATGGAAAAAACAAAAATGTTTGAAGTAAGCCCTGGTAATACATCATCAGCGAGAATTTACTCGTTTATAGCTTTGCTCGCAATATCAATCCCTGGAAGCTGGTTAATTTTAATTGAAATAGTAAAGAATGCTCATGGTGAGTTAACATGGCAAAAAATGATATTATTATTAACAACATTAATTATTATTAATTTGCTTTGGATAGCACCCAAACAGCTTGCTAAAATGACAGAAGAAAAAGGATTGATAGCAAAGATAATAAATAAAAAATGAGTTTAAGTCAACAACAACAAATATTTACTCAGAACATTGCAAGGTTAATTCTTTATGCAAACAGTCTGGGTGTAAACCTAACCTTTGGAGAGGCTAACAGGACTAAGGATCAACAATATCTCTACTATCATGGTTTAACCATAGAGGATGGTAAACTTGTTAAAGCAGAGAAACGTTCATGGACAATGGATTCAGACCATTTGAGAAGGTTAGCTATTGATTTTAACTTCTTTATTCATGAGAAGTATATCCATTCACATCCATTGATTGATAGTATTGGCCGACAATGGGAAAATCTCCATTTCACGAACAAATGGGGGGTGATTAAAAATGGAAAACAGGTAGATTCGGGGCATTTTGCCATGAAAATATAAAAATATTTGACTTTTTGTGTGTTGATTTGAATTTGGTTATGAGAGAAATGTAAAGTTTCTCTCATTTTTTTGAATTATTTTGCAAATTTTCTTGTTTTTTGCAAAATCTATATTATCTTTGCAGAAAAATAAGTTATGAAAGGAGTACGTAAATGGAAAAAATTGCATAATAATACAGTGAAATTTAGTCATCTTAAAGATCATATTGAAAGAAACCGACATCATTACGAAAATCCGGTTGATTATTTATCATTTGCTTCAGAAAATTTTGAAATGGAAATGATAATAAAATTTCTGAAGCAAATGGTAAATTACATATATATGAGACAAGGTTGTAAAATAGTAAAACTCGGAAATGCTACTGCTATAATGTGTGGTGGCGAACCGACAGACCATGAATGCAATGAAGATTTAAGTTTATTGTTTTTGGAAAATGGTGATAGAGTTGAGAATACTCCTGAAAATTACGAGAAACATTTTGAAAATGTTAGGGGTGGTAGTGTAGCCTGTTCTATTTGTGGGAGAGCTGCAATAGATAACTCAATGTGGTTGTAATGTTTTTTTTTTAAAAAAACTAACGGACAAGAATATGCACCGTATGGAGTGCAACGGAATATGGGGTATATTTAGTGTTACCCATAGTACGGTTTAAA
The DNA here is from genome assembly GCA_030626645.1 of Candidatus Cloacimonadota bacterium. Taxonomy (GTDB): domain Bacteria; phylum Cloacimonadota; class Cloacimonadia; order Cloacimonadales; family TCS61; genus Tenebribacter. The sequence continues at coordinate 67,718 of DAOUTP010000001.1, read as the reverse complement.
TTGAAATATTAACTTTAAAATTATATAAAAATGAAAACAGTAGAAGAATTTGTAAAAACAATGGTAAAAGTAGATTTTATAGAAGATAGTGAATGTTACGGACATTATCCATTTCAACTTTTTGCAGAAACAAAAGATAGTAAGTTTGAAATAAACGCATTAGCATTAGGTGGAGATGTTGCTTCTTATTATAGAAGATTTGCCGAGTATAAAAATAACGGTGCAAAAAGAATATACTTATCACTTGATTTTCCAAAAGGTGGAGATATTACAGAAGATTACGTTGCAGTATTTTCGTTTGAAAATGATAAGATAGAGTTATTTGCTATTCTTTATAAAGTTGAAGATGGTAAAATATTAGAAACAATAAAAAATAGTACCCATTTAGACAAGGTAAAATCTGATATGGAAAGTTACTTGTAGTATTATGGGTAACGTTGGGCTATGAATAGTAGCGGAAACAAACCACAGAATTTAGATTAATGAACGAAATTAAAAATATAGTATAAACTTGGGATAAGCACTACAACCGCTATTATTTATGAGCCGTTGTTATGCCCCGTAAATTTAGAAAACATGGGAGTAATGAGCTGTAGCAGAAAAGAATGCGAAAATATAATGTGTGACATTTATGTACCAAGTGTAGGATATGTATGTTGGGAGTGCAAAGATGAATTTAAAGAGTATTTGAAGAGTGAAGGAAAAACTGACCTTGACAAAAATGACATACGTAGAGAGCTTGAAAGGTTTCTGAACACCACAAAAGGGAACTTTGAGGATGGTGGGCAAATGGATGTTGATGATTTCTTTAAAGAATATGATAGATAGCCTTATGGGGCATAACACTCTGGCGGTATAGTGTGGTTTTTTTACGGAATTAAAATACTAAATATATGAATAGAAAAAAATTAAGAGAGCAATTTGATAATGAGACAGGGAAAGGTTGTGAAATTCCAGATTGGTTAGGACAACCAATAACTTTCTCTGAATATTATGTAAAATGGTTGGAGGATAAGGTAGTAAAAAACTGCAATATACCGCATGTTAGCGGTTCGGTTTTTTGCTCCTGCCTGACCAGAACAGCAATACCTAAAGGAGATAAGTTCATATGCAAATACTGCGGTTTAGAAATAAAAAACTGACCGCTAACGGAAATAATATGGCAAGTTTGCCTTAGAAAAAAATTACAAACTTTTAAATTATATACAAAATGAATAACGAAGAACAATACCCAAAGAACAGAAGCAAATTTGCTATATTTAGTGTTAAGCACTGGCGGTTTGCAAAACGAAAAGAAAGAACAATACAAGTAGAGTACCCTGATGGATGGTCAAATTGCGGAATAACTACTGATAACCACTTTATTGCAGACACAAATAATGGTGCTAAATGGGATACACTTAAATTCCCATTACCAAAACCTAAATACAAATGGAATATTAAAGGATATGGTGGTTTTATTGGAACGAAAAACAGTAAGCAATTTGTTACATTAATTGACAAAAAGTAGCTTGTGCTTAACGTTAAGTATATGAAAAGTACAGGAGATAGAAGCGGTAACCTACCTGATACTCACAGAATTTAAAAAAGTGGTATAACTGCATAAATTAGGCTGACACCCTGTATTTTTTATATACATTGTTATAGCCAGTTAATTTTAGAGAATGGCACTCCATATTAAAATAAAAACAGGATATGATAATTTGGTTCATGTTGATGCAGTAAGTAATGATTATACCTTGTGTGGGCTTGAGACAGCTGGTGACCCGGGGCTTGATATAAATAAGGGAATTAGAACCAAAGAAAAAGTTGATTGCAGAGACTGTATTAGCATTGTTAATTTATGCAAGACCGTAAAAACCACAGACATTAAGCCTTAATTGGCTATAACGGTTTGGCTATGATTAGTAGCCACTTAAAATGACAAATATTTCAACTTATAAATAAACTTGATATGAAAAAAGATAGTAAAAATACCGACAAAACTAAGGCTATTAATTATGAGCCGTTGTTAGGCAAAGTGTTTTATGACGAAATTGTAAAGTTATTCACCAGTACTGACACGTACAGAGAATGGATGATTGAACCATTTATTATTGACGACTATGTTTATGCTACCGATGGACACGCTTTAATTAAAGTGCCAAAGAAATGTGTCATAAATGATTACGAACCAATAAAAGAAAGTATTAGAGAAAGTATTGCAAGAATAATGCCTGATAAAAAACAATTAAAATACACTATAAAGATAGCAGAATTAAAAGAGGCTATTACCAGTATACCGAAAATTGAGGAATTTAGAAATGTAGAAAGCGACTACACTTGTAAAGAATGTGAAGGAAATGGTGAAGTTGAATGGGAATATGAGGGATATACTGATTACTTTGATTGCCCTGTTTGTAATGGCGATAAAAAATTGAGCAAAAACCATGTAATAAAAACAGGTAGAAAAATATATGATAAAAATCATTTCATTGATATTAAAAAATCACGATTTAAAGAGAAGTATCTAAGTAAAATAGTTGCTATTGCTAATTATATAAAGAGTGATTCAATTATTTTACTATCTCAAAAAGAACCGAACTCTATGAGTTTATTCTCAATGAATGATATTGAAATATTAATAATGCCGATAAACCAAACTGATGAGCAGAGTGTCGCTAAACATTTTGCCTAACGTGCCGCAGGTATGGTTTGATTTTTAACGAATAAAAAATACAGATATGAATGCAGAAAAGATTTTAGACAAACACATTAAATACTTTTACGATAAGAATAAAAGTGCAAGATTTGATGATATACCATTAAGCATATTTATAGAAGCTATGGAAGAATATGCACAGGAGCAAGTTAAAAATTTAACTATACCTGTTGTTATAAAACCTGTTATTTGCTCTAACTGTGAAGAAGAGTGTGAACCAACAATTTTAGGGCTTATGTGTAATAAATGCTATTGTGACATATAGGGCAAATTATGGTTTATAACGACCAGTATATAAAATTTAAAAATTACGGATATGATAGGAGACTTTAAAATTTGGATAAGATTGAAATGGAAGCAAATGTGGTGTGACCACGAGTATAAACCAAACAGATGGGTGTTAGATTTCCCCAATGCCCCAAGAGTGTGCAAAAATTGCGGACGGCACGAACGTTAGTGATTTTTATTTTTTATATACATTGTTATAAAGCGTTTTTATGATAAATATTATTGCGAAGTTTCAACAACAGAAAAACCAAAGGCATCCAATGAGTGGAAAGCCTTTGAGTAAAACCAAGAGGATGGATGATATGTATAAAATAGTTACAAATGTAGTGTATGAGAAAAACTACACAAAGGCTGAACGTATTTTGGCTGCCGACCTGATAAAGCAAATACTTGAAGAGGAGTAAATGATTTATAACAGTAGATATACACACCTTTTGTAGGACATTTATGAGTAAATTAACTGAAATACAAAGATTTAGAATGACTGTCGAAGATGTTGAAAAATTAAACAATTTAACCAGATTTGGAATAAAAAAATCAACATTTATAAGAACGGCAATTCGTGAAAAAATTAATTTAGACTATTCTGTTTTATTAGCAAAAGAAAAAAGAATGAAAAATTTAATAAAAATACCTTTTTAAAATTATGACATTCAACCAGTTTTTCGAGAACGAATTAAAAAACAACAGAAACTTAAACTTAACTACTTATAATGTTCAAATGACAACATTAAAGTTATTAAATGAGTTTAATTCAAATATTAAATTTAAGGATATTGACTATGAATTCATAGAAAGTTTCAATAATTTTTTATTAGATAAAGACTACAAAACAAATTATATTTCATTAAAACATTCTAATTTAAGAAAAATAATCAAGTCAGCAATAAGAAAAGGTTTAATACTAAAAAATCCCTATGAAGAATTCAAATTCAATTGGGTTTACTGTGATCATATAGTTCTTTCATCAGTCGAACTTGAAAGAATGTGGGAATTAAATCTATCGGGCCAGGAAGAACATATAAGAGATGTTTTTTTGGTTGGTGCCCACACAACACTTCGGGTATCAGACTATACTCAGATACGTCCTGAAAGTTTGGAAGGTGATTTTTTAAAAATAAATGTATTCAAAGGTTTCAAAAGAACACAAAGCCATGTAATTATTCCTATTCATTGGATGGTTCGGGAAATTTTAGAAAAATATGATTATGATCTTTCAAAGTTGAAAATTCAAAATCTTGCTACATTTATTAAAAAAATACGTTGTGTAGGCGAAATGGCTTCCATCAACGATAAAATCATTGTTTCTGAGGTCAGAGGTGGTAAACGTAAAAAAGATGTCATTAAACTCAAATATGAGCTTATTACAAGCCATACGGCACGAAGGAGTGCTGCAACAAATATGGTTTTAGCGGGATTGGATCCTAATATGGTAAGAATGTTAACCGGGCATACAACATGGAAAGGTTTTATGAATTATATCAGAATTTCAAAAAAACAAAATGCAGAAAATATGGCTGTTCATAAATATTTTTGCCAATAACGAAAAAAGTTGTATTTTAGCAAAAAATTATAAAAATACAAAAAAATGAGTTTTAAAATAGAAAATCATAAAAGGGTAGTTGAAATTTACAAAAGTAAATTAAGAGAATTTAAAAGTCGTTCTTTAATCGTGAAAGAAATTGCTGAAGAAGAAACTGTTCACTATTCAACAGTGTATCGAATTATAACAGATGAGATGGACAAGAATCTTAGAGATGAATTAAGAAATGAAAAATAAACTACTTTATTTGATTAAACTTTTACTGAGAAAAAAGGTAAAAAGACGTAAATTATTTTTAGAATTGTTAAATTCAAGGACAAACAATACATCTTTGGGGTATTTTTTGATGAAACAAAAGTGTGAGAGATTTATTAATAAATGGGAAATTAAATCGGAACAAAAATAAGACTATGAAATTTAATTTAATAGAAAAACAGACAGCAGAAGTTATGCCTGTTTTGGTAAGTTTTAATGGTGAACATTATGAGTTAAAAGTTAAGGATTTACCCAAAGGAACTTATATGTTGGTTATGACTGATTCAAAGGAAACATCAAGATTTGAAGGATTTGATGAATTTTGGGAAAATTATGGTTACAAGTACAGAAAAGCAAAAGCTATGATTGAATGGAAAAAACTTCCTCGAAGGTTAATACCACAAATTTTATCACATAGTAAAATATATGGAGAAACAGAAGAATTTAAGTTAGCACCATATAAGTATCTTAACGAAAGAATATTCTTAGAAAAATTAAAAGAAGAAAAAAAAGATGTTTTTGTAATGCCAACAGCTAAAGGTATTAAAAATTAAATGAGAGATAAAAAGCAAATAGAAGCATATCATAATATGTTAAAAGATTTAACATTAGAAACAGGTAAAGTTCCTCCACAAGCTATTGATTTGGAGGAAGCAGTACTTGGTGCAGCAATGCTTCAACCGGAAGGTGTAAATATTTTAATGGTTGAAATCAAAACACATGAAGTATTCTACAAAGAAGCACATCAACATATTTATTTGTCCATTAGAAATCTTTTTAGAGAACATTCGGCAGTTGATATTTTGTTGGTTCAGACAGAGTTGAAGAAAATGGGCATTTTAGAAGAATGTGGAGGCCCGTTTTTCATTATGGAATTAACAAATAAAGTGAGTAGTGCTATCAATTCCGAATATCATTGTAAAATAATCATTCAAAAATATCTTCAAAGAGAAATAATTAGAATAGGTAGTGAAGGTGTAAAAATGGGTTATGAAGATACAACCGATGTTTTTGAGCTTATAGATGGATTAATTACAAATTTATTAAATTTAAACCAAACTCTTGTAGCAAGCAATGTTCGTAAAATTTCCGATGTTTCCAAAGAAAATATGATCCGTATAAAAAAGATCATTGACGGAGAGATGGGCACAACAGGAATAAAATCAAAACTCACACTATTAGATAAGGTTTTAGGGGGGTTTCATGCTCCTGATGTAATTGTTATAGCAGGAAGGCCTGGGATGGGTAAAACAGCGTTGGTGATTAGTCTTGTTATTAATATTAGTTATATTCAAAAAATACCGTCAGCGTTGTTTTCGTTAGAAATGTCAGCCGACCAAATTGATTTTAGGTTAAAAAGTCAATTAATTAATATTAATTATAGAAGGTTACGTGATGGAGATATTTCACAGGATCAGTTTTCAGATTTGCAAAAATCAGCTATTGAAACAGATGATGTGCCTTTTTATATTGATGATACTGCCGGTTTGAGTATTACAGACCTGCGGACTAAAGCTATTGAATTAGTACATAATAAAGGTGTTCGTATAATATTTGTTGATTATTTACAATTAATGCAAGGAATTAATAGATATGGAAATAGAGAAACTGAAATAAGTACTATATCCCGGGAAATAAAAAAATTAGCAAAAGATTTAAACATTCCTATTGTACCATTATCTCAATTGAGTAGGAAATGTGAGGAGAGATCAGATAAAACACCTTTGCTTTCTGATTTAAGAGAATCAGGTGCTATCGAACAAGATGCCGATATTGTAATATTTACATTTCGCCCTTCATGGTATAAGTTGAAAGATGAAATGGGATTACCGATACCGTCAAATCAAGCAATATTAATGATAAAGAAACATCGGTCAGGATCAACTCCCGATATTCCTGTTAATTGGGATGGGAGTACAATGTGTTATTCTGACCAGATGGAAGTTGAAGTAATGAATGATGAAGATGAATTACCTTTTTAAATAAAGATTATGAAAAAAAACGAATATCAATGTGCAATGTGTGGAAATATCTATGAAAAAGGATGGGCTGATGAAGAAGCAGAAAAAGAATGTGTAGAAACTTTTGGAACAGAAATGGCTCATGGTGATGATTTAGCAACGGTGTGTGATGACTGTTATCAGTTAGTATGGCCTAAAAAACACCCAGAAATATTAGCAAGTGCAAAGGCTAAATTTAAAATATATACAACCAAAAATGAAAAAGGACGATTGAACATACAAATATGGGAACCTAACCTTATTCAAAGATTTTTGTATTGGCTTGGTGTAACGAAAGACCCAAGATACAACGGAAAAAAAATAGATTGGATGTGCTGTGATGAAGCTGGGCAAACAAGAAAGTGATAATTAATGGATAAACTTTAATTAAAAAATATTATTATGGAAAAAAAGATATTAGAAAATTGGAAAGCTATTGATGAACTTGAACAAAAAGTAAAAGAAAAAACAGGCGACTCCGAAGCAGGATTCAATGCTTCCACTTTTTGGTGGCGAAGTAAAGAGGGCAGGCATTTAATGATACCCTGTATGTATAGAGAAAAAAAAGGACAAGAAACATTTACACAATCATATAAAGAAATGATAGTGTATGCAAAATTCTGCCCTTTTACAGGAAAACCATTATATGAAGATTCTTTAAACTTAGAAAAATGAAAATAGAAAACATAATGATCGGTAATTATTTTGAATATAAATGTCATATTATTAAATTTGCCATTGAAGATTTTTCCGAAGTTTATAATAATAGTCCATTTTTAGATTTATTAGACCCAATATTCTTAACAGATGAGTGGATGTTAAAATTTGGTTTTAAGAAAGTAGGCATTAATTATGAAAAAGATTGGTTGTTATTATTAAAAAATAAATCAACAAATACTCTTGATTTTATAATTAGTGGAAACCGTTCATATAATATGAATATAACAAACTTGAAATATGTTCATGAATTGCAGAATTTATTTTTTGCGATTACTAAAACAGAACTTAAATTGGAAAACAAAAATAAAAATATGAAACCTTTTTTAATAAGTCATATAATGTGTAACAAAAATAAATGTTACACTACCAAGCGTCCACAATATACATTAGTATATGCAAAAACAAAGGAAAATGCTATAAAAAAAATAACTAAAAAACTTGGTAATCCATTATACAATAGTAAATGGCTTATTAATGACGAAACTTTAATATAAATAGTATTAATTAATACACAATAAAATAAAATTATGGAAAAGTATAAAACAGTAGAAAATTTATGGTGGGGTTATATTCATATTAACGGTTCAATACAAGTTAAAAGATATTTTGATAAAAGAGATATTGAAGAAGCTAATGAATCTTCATTTGTAAATAACGTAATTAATCCTTTTTCAGCAAATAATAGAGAAGAAGCAATTAAATACATGGAAGGTCAAAAGTTACTAATCAATGGATAAACGAGCCGAACCCATACGAACTGCTGAAGATAAAAAAACACTTCTCGAAGCTGTTTATACTTTTCTTGCTGAAATGGAAATAGGTGAAATAGTGTTGTTGAGAGATATATCAATAGATGGTGAAAAACGTAGCGGAGTAGTAAGGGTAATTAATTATTTTAAAAGAAATACATTATATTTGAATTGGCAAATAAATTATAATAGAAATTACACAAAAATTGAAAAAAAATGGAAATCAAGAAACAAACTGGCCCAGAGTGGATAGACAGTAAAGGAAACTCTGTTGAAGTCAAAAGAATTACCAAACTTGAAAAGGTAAGAGAAACTGAAGCAGTAAAAATAGCCAAACAAGCTGTAAAGGTGGAAACATCTCTTAGTGTCCTGAAAAAAATGGTCATAGAAAGCACACAGAAGGCATATAAGGCATTTTTAGATGAAAACAAGGTTGATGACCAGGAAATGAAGAATCATGTCTGGTACAACTTCAATGAGACAATTAAAGTGTCGGTTGAAAGCAATGCTGTTGTTGAATACAATTCAGCAGAAATGATACTGGCCTATGATTTTCTTGAAAAATTCATCGGGGAAAATGATGGAGTACTTCCGGCAATGCTTTTGGATTCTTTGAAAATGACAAGGGGAAGATTTGATAATAAAAAAATCAAAACATTACTTAATTTTGAAGAAGATGAAAGAGTAGTTAATGATGAAAATTTTCAAAGTTGTATCAAAATGGTAAAAAAAGCAAAAACAATCAAAGGATACAAAACCTATGAAAAGATTCATCTGAAAAAAGATGAAAAATGGATCCCAATTCAATTACAATTTTCTGCTACCGAAGTTCCTGAAAACGAACCTGATGTTATAGGTAAAAAGTTTGATTCAAAAGGTACAACTGTTTTTGTTGATCCTCTTACCAAAAAAAAAATTTTTGTTGAAAATAATGATGATGTATTAAAAAGTGATCCTTCTGGTAAATATATTAATGATGGAACAACGCAAAAGTAAATTTCCTGAAATACAATTAAGAGAAATGGGATTTAGAATTTCTTATGAATTGGACAAAGCAAAACTTTTGAGTAGAAGTCAAAATATGAAAACTGCTATTTATACTAAGCAAAAAGGAGATTTAATACTACAAGTGATTTGTCAATATAAAAAAATTAGTAATCATTGGCAATTGCAAAAAGAGAACGTTTTGCTTATAAGGCATATTCAATATGTTAAGGATTTTGAGATACCATTATCCGGATGTAGGTCTATTAGTGATTTGAAAGTAATTTTGAAAAGTTTTAGAATTTAATATAAAAGATATGACAAAAATTGAATGGGCAACAGAAACATGGAATCCTATAATCGGATGTTCAAAAATTTAAATACTTGATACAATGACAAAAAAGAACGAAACTACAAATAACAGCAAGCCAATGGCGTATGATACGTTGTTAGGTACAGTAGATTTTAAGAGCAGAGTGGAAGACAAACCTTACTACACAAGCTTCCATAATGAGCAGTTTATTGATAGTATCAGAGATGAAGGCAAAATAAACTATGACGAATTAAACGCCCACCAAAAATTATGCTTATATGTTTACGCTTGGAATACTGCTGATATTTTGCCGTGTAAAAAGGGAATACTTAAAAGGTTTGGCTGGACTAACTATAAGCTACAAAAGCTGATTAAAGAACTAAAGGGTGCAATAACTACCGAAGCTACATTCAGTGAAGATACTGGATTGTTAAGTGGGCGTGGATACTTCTATTGTGCATAACGCTTAGTATAAGAAGCGTTGCCATCACAAAAATTAAGGATGAAAATAAAACTAATAATTAAACACAAATTTTAAACAAAGACCTTAGAGGCAATGACTTATTATACATTGTTATAGGGCGTTTTTATTATGAATAAGGAATTAGCAAATTGGATATTTTGGGAAGATGAAGACAACTACTACTGCTTTGAATGTATAGAAAAAAGAATGGAAGAAATTAATACCAATAAAGAATTTTCGGAAGATATTGATTATGATAATGGTGATGAATGTGGATATTATCAAGATTATGCAAACGAAGATTATGCGGTTGTATGTTGCAAATGTGGCAAGCCATTATTTTCAACTGGGGTGGATTCTTAAATGCCCTATAACGTATGGTTGTAAGATTTCGTTGCTTTTCGCAATGAATTTTACAACGTGTTACCAGCTTTTTTATTTTTTATTTGAGGGAAGGAATTATAAACATTAAAATACAAACAAGATGAAAAATTACATTTTAGAAGGGAAAACAATTAAGACAGTTGATGATATGATGGAATGGGCTAAGTGGTTTGAGACAGCCGAAAGACATATTGCAAAAACTGAGATTTCAAAAGAGGTAAATGTTTCAACAGTATTTTTAGGATTAGACCACTCATTTGGCGGTGGCACTCCTATATTGTTTGAGACAATGATATTTGGCGGAGAACATGACCAATACCAAGACAAATATGCTACATACGAAGAAGCGGAGGTAGGGCATGTAGTTGCTGTTGAAATGTGCGGTGGCAAAAAATAATATTGCTGCTAACGGTTTGGCTATGTTTAGTTGCCGAACTATAAACTTTCAAAACTAAGCACAAATTTACAACGGCAATTAAATATGAGCCGTTGTTATAAAACGTTTTGAGCGATGGCTTTAAAAGGAAATAATTACAAAGAAAGAAGCAACAACCAACTGGAAGAATGGGTGAAAGGAAATCCAATACACAACAAGGTAGATGATGAATGCTGCCCTGACTTTAGTTGTTGCAAACCAGATTTTATACAACCTAAAGAAATTAGAGAAACATTTAGTGCAGTATGTAAAAAAGCAGATGAAGAGGGATACAATGAAGAATGCCATCCACATTACGATACAAAAATTGGAATGCTTATGGGATTTCTCGGTAATTCATTTAGTGACGAATTATCAGATAAAAAAGTACATATTACAGATGGGAACATGAGTCACAAAAAAGACTTGAATTAGTGCGGTGGCAAATGTTTTATAACGGTACTCAGCTATGAATAGTAGCCGTACCACAAACTTTGAAATATAGTATTAATCTTCATCGGCTATTATTTATGAGCTGATGTTATAAACTGATAAAATTATGAAATTAACTGGGAAATATTTTGAATATAAAATAATACCATTTGGAAATCAACACAAATGGAAGCAAACAGAAACAACAAACATTAACAAAGAAGAAGGTAGAGTTAGGCACTCTAAAGCATTTGATGATAAAAATAAGTGTATTATAAATGCAAAATTAGACTATCAAGACCAATTAACTACTATAATAGTTGGTTAATTGTTTATAACGTTCTTGATAAGATACGTTGCGATTTAGAATTATAATTTTTCAAACTTATAATAATATTGATATGAAACATAAAACTAACAAGTTAGCACAATTTAAGCAATGGATTTTATCTATTGTTATGTGGCGTTATTTAAAAGTAATACTCCACAATAAACAAAACTTATTAAGACTACTAAAAGCAAAAAGAGGTAAAGAGTATTTATTATGGTCAATAAAGTGTGCTAAGGCTGCAAATGGATTAATAAAAAAAGACTATCCTTTTTGCACGTGCACATCAGCAGAACTTGGATTAGAGTTAGGAATGAATATTGATGATGCTTTAGATTTCCATAATGATATTAACCGTATTGTAAATGCCACATAACGGTTTGTGTAACAGGTCGTTTTAATGCCTGTTACATATTGTTAGCATTAGTACGGTTTAATTAAAAACAAAAATTGATATGAAAAATAGAGACGGATTAGAAAATAGTAACCATTGGAAAACCCCAGAATATTTATATAATGAACTAAACCAAGAGTTTGCCTTTGACTTTGATCCTTGCCCTTTAAATGCAAAATTTGATGGGCTTGAATGCGGGTGGGGAAAATCTAATTTTATTAACCCTCCTTATGATAGAGTTAATAAACCAAAATTTATACAAAAGGCTTACGAGGAATGGCAAAAAGGAAATACTTGTGTGCTATTAATACCAAGTGCAACAGGCACAAAACAATTTCACGAACTTATGTTACCAAATGCTGAAATTAGATTTATAAAGGGTAGGATAGCATTTAAGGGATATAATACAAAAGGTGAATACTCAACTAAAAACAAAGGGAAACACGATAGTATGATAGTGATATTTAGATCCGCTACGTAGTATTAATGCTAACAGTAGATATACACACCTTTTGTAGGACATTTATGAGTAAATTAACTGAAATACAAAGATTTAGAATGACTGTCGAAATGGTAAATAATTTAGGGAAATTAGAAAAATATGGTATAAATAAATCAAAATTTGTTCGACAAGTAATTCAGTATAAAATTAAAACCGAACTCCCTATTTTAATAGTAGATGAAATCAGAAATAAAAATTTAATTAAAATACCTTTCTAATATGGAAACAAATCTAAATAAAGAACAACAATTCGCAGTTGATACAATTGAAGGAGCAGTATATGTTGCAGCTTCTGCCGGAACAGGAAAGACAACTGTATTAGCAAGTCGTGTTGAAAAAATGTTAATGTCGGTTGCACAAATAAATTCAGAGAACATTCTTTGTTTAACATTCACGGACATAGGTGCTATCAACATGAGACAAAAACTTATAAAAAATATCAGTTCAACAGCATATAAAATTGGTATTCATACTTTTCATAGCTTTTCTAATGATATTATCCAAAACAGACTGGATTATTTTGGTGTAAGAAACGTTGAACCGGTTTCAGAATTGGAAAAAATAGGAATAATAAAAGAGATTATTGATAAACTTCCTATAAATCATATTCTTAAAAGATTATCTGGTGATATTTATTATGAAGTTGGTAGATTAACTCAATTATTTCAATTTTTAAAAGAAGAACATTACACAAAAGATGATATTGAGAAAAAGTGCGATGAATATCTTGAAAATTTACCTTTTGATGATAGATACATCTACAAAAGAGCAAATAAAAAAAAGGAAATAAAAGTAGGAGATGTAAAAAAACACTTAATTGCTTCTGAAAAGGAAAAAATGGATAAGTTAATTGCTGGAGCATATTTGTTGGAGCAATACAATGCAAAATTAACAGAAATTGAAAGATTTGATTTTTCAGACCTTCTCCTATGGGTAATTAAAGCATTTGAGAACAATGAAAATTTTCTAAGGCAATACCAGGAAAAATACCAATATCTACTCGTAGATGAAGTCCAGGACACAAATAGAAGTCAAATGAGATTATTAAACCTTTTGATTGATTTTTGGCCAAATCCTAATATATTTTGCGTTGGTGATCTTCAACAAACAATTTATGAATTTAGTGGGTCTCGTTTGCAAAATATTCTTGATTTTCAAAGAAAATATAATCCTGTTGAAATCAATTTAAAGTATAATTATAGAAGTAATCAACAAATAATAGATTATGCAGCCAATCTAATCAGGCATAATGAAATAGTTGTAGGAGATGTAGATATGATTCAAGGAAATCCTGAACGTGCCGATGATCCAATTTCTTTATCAGTAGAGTATAAAACTGTAACAGAAGAAGAAATGAGAACTATTGAAGAAATTCTGGAATTGATAGATAATGGTGTAAATCCATGTGATATTGCTGTTATTTATCGAAAACACAAACATTCCCTAAATATCATTAAAGAATTTCAGCAAAGAGACATACCTATTAATATCAAAAGAAGAACCAATATTTTGGATTTAGTTTTGACAAATCAAATTGTTAAAATTCTTAATTATATTGAAACAGGTGAGAATCTACATCAAATAGCATTTTTTAATTTCTTTAATCTCCCGATTGAACAAATTGAGAAATCAATTGCAGAGAAAACATTTCCTGATTTAGATTTTAAATCTTCTGCTATTCTTAAAGATTTTTTACCATTTTTATATGTAAAAAAACAATTAAAAAAAGATTCTCAAAATCATACTTTACTTCAATTAATGGAATTAATATTTCAAAATTGTAATATTATTGAATACATCAATAACCAACCGGATAGAATTCAAAAGTTTATTGAATTAACAACTTTTTTTGATTTTGTAAAAGCAGAGGTAAGTAAAAATTCGTTACTTGATATTAAAGCATTATTGAGTTTAATAGAAAATCTGAGAAAAAACAGTATTGGTATTCCTGTTTTGAATATTAACTATAATGAAGAAGGAATAAACTTTTTAACGTGTCATGGGGCCAAAGGCACAGAGTTCGATTATGTTTTTATGATAAAATGCACCAGAAATGAATGGGAAGGTTCTCGGGGAAATGTCAACCGATTCAAATTACCTGAAACTATTACTAAAACCGAATCAGCCAAAGAGGAACAAGAAAGACGTTTATTTTACGTGGCAATGACCAGAGCAAGAAAACAGTTAATCATGTCTTATTCTTGTAAAACAAATGATGATAAGGGTTTGGAAAGAAGCCAGTTTATTGATGAATCGGAAATAAAAATCATTCAAAACGAACAAGAACCTGATTTTGTTTCTCATTTGTCTTACAATTTAAAACCAGAGGTGTTTCAACCGGCTTTAGAAAAAGAATATATTGCCAAATTATTGGAATTTTACAGATTGTCTCCATCGGCTTTGAATCTTTATTTGAAATGTCCGGTGCAATTCTATTATCAAAATATAATTAAAGTTCCATATCTTGCTAACGAAGCAGGTATTTATGGAACAGCAATCCATGTGTCATTACAGAGATACTATAATGATTATAAAAATGGATTAAAACACACAGGAGAATGGCTTTTTGAGACTTTTAGAAGCACTTTAGCAAAAAGTGAGGGAATACTATCAAAAGAGGCAATAGTGCGTAGAACGGAGTTAGGTAAAATTGTATTATTAGAGTATTATGATAAAATAGTTCGTTATAGTAATAAGATTACACTTAATGAATTTACAGCTAAAGTAAATATTGATGATATTCCTGTGAAAGTAATAGTTGATAAAATAGAATTTGATGGTGAAATCATTGATTTGGTGGATTATAAAACTGGAAACTACAAATCAACTTTAAGTAAAATGAAACCGGATGGTGATGTTTATCGTCAAATGAAATTTTGTAAATTAGCTATGGATGAAGTACAATGGAAATCATGGAAAGTAAGAGACATCAAAATTGCTTTTGTTACTCCGGAGAAAAAAGACACAGTAGTCATTAAAGTGGAAGATGAACAAAAAGTAAGAAATCAGATTAAAGAAGTTTATCAGAAAATTAAAAATCAGGAGTTTTCTGAAGGATGCGGCGAGTGTGAATATTGTAAATTAAATAAATAAAATAAATGTAATATGACATTATTTCAAGCACGATATGTTCAATGGCTTACTTTAATCGGATGTTCTTTAAGAGCAACTGCCGGTAATTATTATGCAAGGTATAATTTTGATGGAAGTTTTAAAGGTAATAAATATGAAGGAGTTGGGGGAAATCAAATAGATGGTATTAATATTAGAAAAAGAGCTATTGAAGCTTTAAAAGGTTTTTATATTGAACCTGTAATATCTATTATGGATAACAACATTGGTTATGATGAAGATAGTTATAAAAAATGGCGAGATTGTTCTTAATATTAAATTTAACAAATACTTAAAATTATGAATTTAGTATATCCTTATGTTGAAGTTAAAGAAATTAAAGATGGAATAGAATTTAGAACAATTCTTAGAAAAAAACATAAAGGTAAATGGTATAATTTTAAGGTTTTTGAAAATAGTAGGATAAGTAATAAAAACGATAAAATTAGTGCTTGTAATAGTTTTCACCGGAGAGTTTATGAAGCTATTATAACTGGGGAAATAAATGAAAAAATAAGTTATAAAGATGAAAATTTTTTTAAATTATGTGAAAATCAATATTCTGAAAAATATAGAATTGAAAATGGTTTAATGTATTAAAAAATAAAATACTTAAAATTATGAAAATTACTGATATAACAAATGAATTAGACAAAAAAACATTAATTAATTTTTATTCTGCATTTGAAACTCCAATAATTTTGCAAACATTTAGAACAGATATAAATAATGGAGATATTAAAACAGCTAAAGAAAAGCATAAGTTAGAAATATTAAATGGTATAATATACTCTGAATATTTAGAATTTTCACCGACAACAATGAATACAGATATGTTATATAATATGTCTGGATTTAAAGAGAGAAAAGGGAGAATGCCTAATAAAAAAGATAAAATTAAAATTATAAGAGGTAATCGTTATTTTACTATATGTTCTGATTTTATTATATCGGATATTGGATTTGAAATTGTAGTAAATAAAAATAAAACTTATAAAGCCATGAAAACAAAACTTAAAAAAGAAATCGGAAGAAAAGAAAATTGTTGGAATATTTTAAATGGGAAATATACGCTTCCAGATATAATGACAATATTAAAAGTACCTCAACCTGAAATCAAAAAGTTTATGGAAGAGTTGAAACTATCGGATAAGCACGATAGTTTTGGTTATTTTACAACTATGCTCCTATTTGCAAGAGGAGCATATATTAGATTAGTAAAAATGAAAGAAATTGATAACACTAAAATATTTAATTTTGCTAATAAAAAATATGATGATGAAGGTGCAAGGGAAGGTGATATGGGTATGATGGGTGATGATGATTATTGTTATATAGATGATCATTGGAAATCAATTTTTATTAAAAAATAAAATACTTAAAATTATGAATAATTATAAAAATAAAAAAAAATGGATAAAATGAAATCTAATAAATATGATTTTGTAAATGTGTCAAGGCAACATATTGGTTCAAATCTATCTTCTTATTCAAAAAAATACATAAAAGAAAGTGATGCACAAACATTTCAATATTTAAAATGTATGAATTTACAAAAAGAATTTAGAGAAGAAACAGGGAACAGAACAACTATAAGTGTATTAGGAACTGATTTTCCGTCTCCTGAATATGTTGAATGGTTGGAAAAGAAATTGATTAAATTAATATCAAAAAAAAAGAGAAAAAAACTGCAAAAAAATTAGGTTATTAAGAAATTAATATTAATTTTGCTAATTCAAATATTGTAATAATGGAAAAAAGAGGAAATGAAGGTAGAGGTTCTAAGGGGTCTTGTGGTGGAACAAGAAAAAAAGATGGTTCCGGTGGAGGAGTTGGAAATTTAAAAAGTAAATCAAAGAATAAAAAAATAATTTACAAACCAACAAAAAAGTAACTTCCTTAAGCAGAATGTGAACGAAAGGAGTAGTTTTTTTGGTAAAATTTAGCTGCTCCTTTTTAAAACTTAAATTATGACAAACGGAACAAAAAATTAAAACTATGGAAGTAATTTTAGGTAAACATTATTGTAATGGAGAAATCACATTTTTTAAAGAAGATGGTACCATAGTAGCACGGTTTCCATTAAAAGGTGGAACCGATCATAATGAACGATGTAAAATAGCAGAAAATAACAATATTAAAGATTGGCACCATTATTCTATGCACCAAATTATGGTAGGAGATAAAAACTATTATCTTCTTGGAATGAAAAAGGTATTAGATAAAAATTATCATTTTTTTTACAGAATAAATCCAGTTACTGGTAAATTATCAAAAAGAGATACTTCACTTAAAGAATGGGCAAAAATAGTAAAAAGAACAAATGAAATCAAAAAAGAGTTAAATGGAAAAAAAAGTTGAAAATACTATAATTGAATTAACAGGAATTTGAAAAATAAAATAATTATGAAAAACGGAACAATAATTCAAAAGGGTTATCCAAAAATAATGGAATGTTGGAGTTATTTAGATAAAACGCCTGGAAAAGCATTAGTGTTATGTCAAATTTACGGTGCCAAATATCAATTTATAGCTGTGAATTATGATCAATTGGATAAATTTAAACACAATGAAACATTTGAAGTTTTTGCTTATCAATATGCAAGACAACTTCCAATTCCAAAAGTAGAAGAAATGACTGTTACAGAAGTATGTAAAGAACTTGGTAGAGAAATTAAAATTATAAAAGGATGAATAAAGTAAAAACAATTTTAATAGTAGCACTTCTTTTATTAGTTGCAATGCAATGGATAAAGGTAAAATCAACAAAAAGAGAATGCAAGTATCAACTGATGTCGAAAGACACAATAATATCCAATCAAAAACAGCAATATTGGGATTTATACACAGCAAAACAAAAAGTAGATAGTGTATTAGAATATCAAAGACCAATTATAATCACAGAGCCTGCCCCTGTCGATACTTATGAAATATTGATAGCAAACCTTAATAAAAAACTTAAAAGTCATTCTGATACGGTATATGACACAATATACAGACATGTTCCCATGAATCAATACCATGATTCGATAATAGATTCAAATTACAGATTTGAATGGAAAGCTCTAACATGGGGAAAATTATTGAAATTAGAATTTGATAATTTTATGATTGAAAAAAAAACAATTAAAAGTATTGTAAAAGTATCGGTACCAGTCCCCTTTGAAGTTCCTGTTGTAAAACGTCAACTTTGGCTGACAGGTGGATTCAGTACAGATTTTGAAATGAATGATTATATGATAGGACTTGATTATTTTGGGGAAAAAAGATTTGGGTTTGGGTATAGTCGATTAATCAATGAAAAAAGGAATTTGTTTTCGGTAAAAATAAAAATATTTTGAAATCCTTCCTTTATGTGTTAAATGTAATAAAAACAATTAAAGGGAAGAAGTCCCAAATCTTCCCTTTTTTAAAAAAGGGAAAATGAAAGGTAAATATTATTTGCGAACATTGAAAATGAGTAAAAGAATCAAATTACTTTATTGTATATTGGCAATTCAATCAGGTTTGATCATAGGAACAATTTTAACATATTTTTGCTTATGAAAGAAAATGAGTTAACACATTTAATTGATTATGAAATCTTAAAAGAATGGGGTTTTGAATGGGGAACATATATGATATTTAATAAACAAAAAATTGTTACAGTGTATTTTATACAAGATACATCTCATACCAATAAGTTTTTGTTTCAACCTGTTGTTTTGCAGTGGTGTTCTGGTAAAAAATGGACTATTTTAATGCTTATAGAAGAAAAAGAAAAAATACAAAATGTTTTTTTTGAAGGGGAAATTACAGGTAAAATAAATCTTAGAACTATATTAAAATCAGTTTTAGTATTTAAGCCAAAAAAAGTATGAACTACATGACCGCCCCTGCATTAATACCTTTAAAAGAATTAAGTATAATTGATAATATATCAAAATTATACAAAGTATCGGTTAAAGACATTAAAAGCAGAAATAAACATAGAAAAATTGTAGAAGCAAGACAAGTAATAATGTATTTGTTGAGAACAAAATTAAAATATAAATCAAAAAAAGTAGGATTGATATTTAAAAGAGACCATGCAACTGTTTTACATGCGGTTAAAGTAATAGAAAATCGTATTGAATTAGGACAACTATTAATTAATGAAAAAATATGAAAATTACATTAACAATAGACTGGCAAAAAGATGTAAAATTCAAAGAAAGAAATAATTTCAAAATTGAAAAAGTAGTGAACAACATGATACCTATTATTCAAAAGAAAATAAATGAATGATTCAAAAAAAAGTCGTAAATTTGCAAATTAAAATTATAAATTAAAATTTAGAAAAAATGGCTTTTTTATGTATTTACGACAAAACAAGTGCTCAACAAACCCCAGGTGCTTTTCTAATGAAGTATTGGTATCCTGATACAGTATTTCTTGATATATCAAAGTATGATGATACAACAGCAACAGATGAATTTTTAGCAGTAGTTGATGCAATAACTGCTACTTATGATCAGATTTATATTTTATGCCCATGTACTGATACTGGGGGGAATAAAATTATGAATTTTGATACTTATGCCAGGTTAAGAGTAAAACTTACTGATGATGGAACAACAGAAACAACCGGGACATCAGTAATAACTAATTCTGATACTTCACACTTACAGTTATCAGCAGATGCTCAGGCTAATGATTACTATAATGGAATGGTAATTAATTCAACTGGTGGGACAGGCACAGCCAATATTGATGCAAGAATATTAGATTATGTAAATGCTGATAATATTGCTGAAATTGGTGGTGCGGCTTGGACTGATCCTGCCGGAGACACAACTTATGAAATATATGACTTAACTGATTATATCATTGAATTGAATGTAGCAGCCGGTGGAAAAGATGTTTCATTAATAATTTGGGAATATCTCTCAAAACAATTTTTATCACTTGCAACAGCTCCAACACCTCCTTTATTGTTTCATTATCTTGGTGCCTATAAATTTGCAGAAGATTTGGGACTTTCACCAGCCTGTACAGGAACTACATTAAAAGTAGTAGCAACAGCAGGTGATGGTGCTATCATAGCTGACGGTGATAGAGAAAACGATATATTTAACGATATGTGGGTATGTATTGTATCTGCAGCAACAGGAGCAGGACAAGTCAGACAAATTACTGATTATGTTCAAAGTACTGAATTAGCTACTGTGGCCACATGGGATACAACTCCAACAACTGATGCTACAGATATTTACTATCGTATCCACGATAAACGTTCAGATTGTTTTAGAGATTACTATATGAAAGAATTCTTTGAAACATATATGACTGATATTACTGATGGACAATCATTAACCATTTTTCAACGTTTAATTGATGAATCAGGTAATTTGAAAGAAGGAGAAAATCCAATGGGAGCAACAGTACAGAATTTACCAACACTTTATGAGTGCTTGAGTGTTGGGAAACATTGTTTTGATGCTTTATCGACAACTGAATACCCATCAGAGCCTAATCCAGGAACTCAACAAATCAATCCTGAATATTCTGTTAATGGTAGTTCGCCAATATAAATAAAAGGGGATTAATTTCCCCTTTTTTTTGAAATAAAATGCAAAAAAATTATAAAAACAAAAAAATAGTATTAATTTAGCAAAAAATTATAAAAATGGGATACGGAAGTGGAAATGATTACAAAAGCCTTTTGTACTTTAATTTAAGTGCAAAACAGGGTGAACCAATAAAATGGAAAATAAAAAAATACAATGATGGGGTTTCAGAAGAACTCCCTTCAGAAGAAAAAGTATGGGGAAAGTTAATTGGGGTAGCCATAAAAGAAAAAGAATGGAATGATGAGAAATATAAGGTTCTTATTTTAAGACTTGCAGATAAAGATGAACTCTATATTTTATCAATACCATTTTCATATTTAGGAAGAGGAATTATGAATTCTTTACTTTCAATAACCAAACAGGGAAACTTATCTATCAAAGTTTATACAAAGAATGATTTTGGATGTGCTCATGTTAAATATGATGAAGAAAAATTACCATGGAAACATAACATGAAAGAATTGAATGAAATGATTCTTACTGTAAAGGGAAAAGATGGTGAACCAATTAAGGTTGGTGGAAAAGATTTAAAAGATTATGACAAAATTAATCAATTTCTGATTCACAACTTAGAAACATTGTTCAATACAATTGAGTTTGATACTGTACCTGAAAAATCGGGAGATAATTTTAGTGAAGATAATGTGCCAGATGTTAAAGATAAACCACCTGAAATTCAAGATGAAGATATGCCTCCTGAATTTCAGGATGAAAAGGAACCTGTTCCAGGAGCTGATGATTTACCATTTTAAAAATAAAATATGAAAACAAAAACAGAAAAACCAACATTCGATGAAATATGCGAATTTGGAAAAGTGAATGCACAACAACTTTGTAATATGATTCCTGAAAGTAATATTGCAACAAGGAAAGTGAAAAGTATTGAAGCCGAAACAGCTATAAAAAAAGCTGAACGAAGCGGGTTTGAAGCATTAAGACAACGTTTAATTAAAGAAGTTGAATTTTTTGAAATACAAGTAAGGAGAAAAATAGCAATTGATGTACTTTATTCATCTGAAATGCAAGCAAATCAAATAAGAAAAGATACTATTGATAAATTATTAATAGATGATAAAAAAGCAGCTTACGAGCAATTCGGGATACCGTTTAATAAACCAAATGAGCCTAAAGGAGTACAAAGCAACCTTAAAGCCGTCAAAGAAGAAAAGCCTGAAAAGCTTGACGAGATTACCCACGATTAAACCAGAACTTCCCACCGGTGTTCTAAATAAACCCACCATCTCCCCTAATGATATTTTCATTAGGGGAGAGGTATATTCATCAAAAAATTCAAAACAAATTTGGAAAAAATCAGCAAAAAAATCAAATTGGAAATACAACGGAAAACCTGTATTACCTTTTATTACAGACAGTAACCAAGTAAAAAGGTACAAAATTGAAACAAAAAAGCAATACATTAGTTTTAGAAAGCAATTTCAAGGCTCTGTAAAGGGTTATCCTGTTCGGGTAGAGTTTACATTCATTCGAGGAACAAAAGGCATCTGGGACTTCAATAACATGACAGAGATGGTTCAGGATATGATGGTTGAATGTGAATGGTTACCGGATGATAGTATGTTTTATTTGATTCCTGTTTGTCCGGTTGATCCACCGTTTTATATTGATAAGGAAAATGTAGGAGTAATAATAAAAGTATTGCAGAATAAGTCGGTTAAATTAAAAGCAACATACCCCTGCCCATCTATGAGTAAACCAATTAAGACTGCAAAGAACAACCGTCAATATTTTCTTTAACCCCTAATCTTACTGCTTCATCTGTGTTTGTTAATACATTAGTAAGCGTTTTAATAGAATAATGTATTTTATCTCTTAGTTTTAGTTGTGATTCGGTAGCGTTTTCCCATTTATCTATTCCACATGATTTGCGTATATAATTAGCAACTTTTGTAATGTATTTTGGAAATTCTCTTTTATTTTGAAATCTTTGCCATATAGCCGCACTCATCTCTTTATAACTATCTCCGCTATCATTTCTAAACTTAATTAAGTTATCAAACATCCATTCGTAAACTTCAACTTTTAATTTAGAATTTATGGCAAGGGCAATATCTATAAATAATAATGGGTGTACCCAAGTTGAAGAATTTTTACTTTTACCTTTACTAATTACAATATCATATTTATTATTTAGCTCCTCTATAAATTCTTTGGTTTTTACATTATTTAAAAATGCACTAAAATTAAAAATAGGTAAATTTCTGCTATTTCTCCATTTATTTCCAATTTTTACTAAATCGGTTGCATTAAAAAATCCGGTTTTTGATTGTTGAGATATTTCATTCCCAAATAATTCTCTTTTCATTAATACTTGTGTTTTCATTGTTACATTAATTTATTAACATTAAAATTTATGCCGCAAAGATAATATGATTTATTTAATATACAAAATATTCGCAAAATAATAATATACGGAGTACAACGTTAAAAATATGGCACGTTTGGCATTGACCGACTTGTCATTCAGGGACCAATTTTGTAGCCAAATGGGCTATATTTAGTGTTATGCCCCGTTTTTTCCTTTGCGTTCTTAAAACAATATAAAACCATCAAATTGTTAATAACTTTTATTTTCCAGTGTTGAGAAAGCAATATAAGGTCGTATATTTGTACTATAATTATAACGAAGTAATTATTTAAAAATAAAAAAGATGTCAAATTTAAAATTAAACTTAGAAGATTACAACGAGAGTTTTTATGTATTGTGGAATGATAATAACGAAGAATACCCAACTGAGGAAGAAATAATGGATTTCTTTTTAGAAAATTGCGATTTAGAAGAAGAAAAGGCTTTTGAATATGGCATTGAAGAATCTGATTATGCAGTAGCATCACATTACGGATATGATAACTGCAAAGTATTAAGAAATAAATAAGATGGAATTTTGGACACGACACATAGAAACTGACACTCCCGGCATATACGGGAGTGTTCCTCCGCTTGCTAAACTTATCGGAGTTAAGAAGCATATTTTAGAATATCAATTTAGCCGCCTAAAAAAAACGGACATTACAATAAATGGGTACAGGATAGTTAAATTATCGCCCATCCGCTCTTTGCGGTCTTAAATGGGGCATAACACTGTATATGATCTATTTTTTTATAGATCATATACTAATGTAGTATCCTTTTTACGTTAAAAATATATTTGATTTAAAAATCGTGTACATACTTTAGTTCCTTCACCATCAAAGTAAGTAATAGATACTTTGTCTGTTTCCGGGAAGTAGTTCATCACCTTACCATGACATCTTTCTTCACCAATAAAGAAAGAACATTGTCTTACTATTCCTGCTTTAACGTCCTTTTTAAATTTCTTTTGATGTTGGTTAAGAACAAAAATAGTAAGAACAATAGCAATAAATATAATACCAATAATTGTTATTATCGTTTCCATAACCAGTACCATTTATGCCATCCTACTATGTAAGATGTGTAATCATACAATCTTAGAGCTTTACCGTATTGATTAGGGTAGTAATACTCCCTAAATTTGCCGGCAATTACAAATTTTTCTTTCTCGAAGAACTTACCTTTTTCATTAAGTTGTTCTTCGTACATTGCTTTGTTTGTTTTCATCTTTTAAGTTTAAAGTTAATATTACAATTATTTTTATTTTGGCAATTATAACAATTTGGAATATTGTGTTTTGCCAAACATTTTTCAAGTTTTTTACGCCAGAATTTAATCTGTTTTTCTTTTTGATCAATTTGTATTCTCATTTTTCCTAATTAATTCATTAAGTGTATGAATATAATCATGATGAACATCTTCACGACATCTATAACCGAAAATTACTTTGTTAATGGCCTGATGTTGTTCTTTTGTTAAGCCTGATTTATTTAGACGCATACAGAAGTCATATTGAGCTTCTGTAGGAACAAAAGAACCTCCTGCTTTATTGTAACTAAATTTGCTACTTTTACGCTTTTTGGTTTTTTCCGGATGATCTATAAAATCAGTATTCTGCTCAATTTCTATTTTTTGTTGTTTTGTTTGTTTTTTCATATTTAATAAGTTAATTCTATGATTTTCATATCTTTAATTTTCCAACGGAAAAATACACTAAAAAAAGATTAAGGACCCGACGGACTAAGATGAGTAAAATACTAATAACACTCATCAACAATTTGTTGTACAATAGCATCTTCATTATTTAGATTGTTAGCTACTGCTTTAACATTACCAGTAGCAAGAGTAAAAGAAAGATCAGGATAATTATTTTCCTGATTAAAAAGAATAAAATAATATTTATTTCCTATTTTTTGGATAAAATACCCTGACCAATCGCCAGCAGATGAGCTGCTTTCAAGATATTCAACCTTTACAACACTTTTGTAATTAGATAAAACCTTAACAGGCTCGTACCAATTACCAATAACTAATTTTTCAATGTTTTCAAGTTTTTTCATTTTTTTATAGTGCTTTGTTTATATTTAATTATTTTTATGTATTTGTATTTCAGATAGTGAGTTAAGATTCTTCACTACAAAAACAAAACTATTTTATGTTTTCATTTCTTGAAATAATTAGGATAATACATTTCAATTAATTCTTTAATAGTTGTAGTGTTTACAATAGCAATTTCAGGATGATTCAAGCCGTTTACTTCTCCGATTGTTCCTTTTGCATATTCTCCTGTATTTATGTCATTATCCACCTTGTAAAAGGTATTATTTGTTAAATCCGGGCTTACTTCAAAACTATACAATTGAGGAGCCTTATATTTTATATCATTATTGATATTCCAATCAGGATTTTTAATCCAAATAGAAGTTTTTGATCCTATCCCAAACGGTCCCAGTATTTCAGAGGTATAGCCTTCCGGAAAATACTGTAACATTTCTTTAGCTATATTTTCTAATATTTTTATCCATCGGGGATGATAGATATTATTTTTTGATTTTTTAGCCCGTTCAATGCTTCGCTCAGCAGTTTTAATAATTTGCTCATTCCTTTCAATTTTCCTGTCCTGAATGGCTTTAAGATTCAAATAGCAACTATATTTTTTACTATAATCATCTATGTACTTTGCTAATGTTTTCATAATGTTTTATTTTTAAGGTTTATATTAAAATACTTCCCGGAATATCAAATAATGATATAATTTAATATTTTTATCGTCTGAAGAAGATTTGACACCTAAACTGTTTAAATAGTTTTCAATTCCAACATATGTATATTCAAAATAAAAAGGTAATCCTAATAGATAATCAGAAAACCGATCCTGATTATTCGGAATTCTTTGGATATTATTTTCATAATTTGCCACTCGATTAAATTCAAAACCCAGATGTGCTTTAGCTTCATCAAATGTTTTGAATTTGTTTTCATCGTAATTATACACACAATCTAAAATATGTTGTCTGATTCTTTTTCTTACTTCTTTACTGTTTGTTCTCATTTTATTTGTTTTTAAAGGTTGATATTTAATAAGTTAAATTTATGGTTTTTTTATATTTGTTTTTTCAGTAGAAAAATACACTAAAAAAAGATCGATGAGCTGACGGACTAAGATGAGTAGAATAATAAAACTAAAAATTAAACTACTTCCAGGATAGAATAGATAGACTAAGAACAAAACTCAAATAAGAATTAACATTCTATTACTATACTATCATAATAAACGGCACATCCCTGAGCTTCTTCTAAATTGTCAAAATATTCAATTTGTCCGGGGCGGATGTAAACATAATATTTTTTCATTGGTTCTTGTTTTAAGTTTTGGGCTTTATTGCCGGTGCGGCTGCAAAAGGTGTCGAACCTTAATTTTACCTGATGTTTATTCAGGTAACACTCCCAGGAGGCAGCCGGATGGTTTATATTTCTAAATTTTGCAAAAGTTTATTATGTGTTTTAACATCCTGATTAATGACAAACCTGTAAACCCAATTAGCTTCAGAAAATTCATTTGTAAAAGGAATGTTTTTTGATTGAAGATACTTTGCCAAAATATTATTGGTATTGTTGAAATTCTTTTGACCCATAAAAATACAAAAATAACCAATACCATACAAAGTGGTATAAAATAAATATTTTGACACCCTGTCAGAGTTTTTAAGTTTAGCAATAACTTCTTTTTTGGTTTGTTTGCAAAATTCGCCATCAATTATTTTCATTTGTTTGCACTCATATTTAACTATAAATTGATTAATAAATGATTTTAAAATATTGTCTTCACGCTTTCCGGTGCGAAAATCAAAATCAATCGAGCCTGAATTATCAACAACGACACCGTAAATTGAATCTAATTCAATCGGTTCTGTGTTTAATTCATACTTTGATTCATACCATTTGCCGGGGACTGTTTGAAGATATATTTTAATGCTGACATTAAATAAATCCCGGGTTAAATTAATTAGTTGTGTGTTATTCATAATTTCTAATATTTTAGGTTTTTAAAAATAATAACAACTAAATTCATTTATTTTTTTTCCGTAATTTTCTTGTGCTAATTTATTGAGATAATTTTTTTTTCCCCACTCTGAAAAAAAATTATTTTTATCAGCAATTGGAAATCGCCTTTTTGCATCTACTCTATTACTCTTAGAGTATCCCTGTATTATTTTTGTAATCATCCAATTATCACTTTCAAAGACTTCTTTTAATGTTATTTTTTTCATAACTTTATTTTTTATTTATTTTTGGCATTATTGCCGTTTAATTTTTAAAGGTTGCCAGGGATCCGCCCCGGCTCGGGTTGAATCAATTACCTTAATTTTTGTGCCCCTTCAGCAATCCAAACAATATCTTTTAGAATAAAATTAATGGCATTAATTAGTAAGGGCTTTTTCCATACTTTTTCTAAAATACCCAAATCATTAATCATTCTATATACTGCCAATCCTTTGATACCATCAATTGTGATTTTATAATCACAATATTTAGAACTAACATTATAAAGGTTTTGATTTATTTTTTCAATTGTTAAAATTTCCATAATTTCTATTTTTTTGTGTTAATTAATATGATGCAAATATACAACTATTAATATAGCAAAATCAAGAAAAATGACATATTTATTAAAAAATATAAAACAAAGTAAATCAATTAAATATATACAAAATGATAATAGATGTAGATTTTAACATCAAATATCTATTAAATATTTGTGTATAAAACGTCATGTAATTATTTCAAATAAATATGAATATAAATGACACAAAGGATTGACTATTAAACCGTAAGGAATTTAATGAAATATATAAACTCTTGAATTATAAAGAGTTAATGAATAAGAAAATAATTGTAAAATAATAGAGAAATTGCAATAATATTGATATATTATTGATTGTTAAGGAATTGTAGGATACAATACCCTTTTTGTGTTAATTTGTATTGTCCATGTTTTAGTTTAATGATATTCAAATCGATTCTAAGAGAGTTTAAGGTCTCTTCTACCGTTCTGATATGTAAGTGTAGGGATTTGCTTAATATGTCGCCTGTCGTGCTTATTTTGCCTTGTTCTTTTGTAATTTTGTCAATTTCCTTTAACATTGTTACGTTGGCCATTGTGGTTTTAGAAGCTATATTGTATCTACTCATTTAATCAATGTGTACGTATAAAATTATACAGTTAGTACGTATAAAATGTGCGAAAATGTAACAAATGTTACATTTATACGTATAAATTTATATAATTAATACGTATAAATGTAATCACATTGTAATTACATTTTAGGTTCCTTATATGTCTGTCATTTTGTCAAAAATACTGGTTTAAGGCCCTTAATTCTATTTTCATCACTTAACCGGCTTACATTCAACCCCCTGAATTATCCAACAAGGATAATATTGCTTCATTTCATTGCTTTTATGTTCTTTATTTTGTTTTTTTAGAAAAACCGGTTTCATTGTATTTTAATGATCTTATGATTTCAAAATGAAAAAAAGAAGGGGGTAGGGTTCGCAAAATTCGATTCTGTCGCACGAATTACGCCCCCCACCTATACTACTAAGTGAATCCGTACGTGTTTATGTTTATTTCCATGTTGCAAAGATATAATTATTTTTACAAAAATGTTGCATAATAAAAAACTTTTATATATTTGCAACATGGAAATAAACAAAATTAAACCAGGAATCAATCGTGTATTGGTAAAAATCAGTAAAGATTGTGATACAATATTGTTAAAAAATGGTACTAAACTTCAATTAGATACCACCTACAACCCTGAACAACATGTAGCTGTTTCAGGTGAAATTATAGCACCTCCTGTCCGGTTACATTATGACAAAAAAGATTCTTCAGGAATGGATTGGAAAACAAAAATAGAGGTGAAATCAGGCGATAAAGTGTATTTTAGTTATCATGCAGCTCTGATGGCATTGGGAACGAGGGCTGATCCCGGACAAGAATACTGCGACCCATTATGGATCGATCAGGATGATAAATTATACATATTTATCAAATATGAAGATTTATATATTGTCATCAGGGATAGAAAGGAAATCCCATTGAATGGATATGTTATTGTAGAAAGGGTGAAAGACTGTTATTCCGGTACCCTTAAGGTAGAATCAAAATTTTCTGATAAATCAGCTATTGTCAGGACTGTGGGTTCAATTAATCAGGAATACAGGACAGAAGAAATAGATGCAATTGACATATCACATGGAGATTTGATTTTCTATAAACCTGATCACATTCTTAGAATTGAGGATGATTTACATAAAACACTTAACATTAACACTTTTATAGTACAAAGAAGATATATCTTAGCAAGATTAAAAAGAAGAAAATGAATTCCTACAAATGTTCAGATGGTTTTTACATCAAAAAATCAATCATAGATCGTAATGTGAGAATGGCTAAAGCCAAAAAACTTTCTCAGCAAAGAGATGAAATCGGTTACAATGTTTGTGAAAAATGTCATTTAAACACAGATATACCGATTGATTGTTCTCATATTATTTCCGTAGATGAATGTCAAAAGCAAGGAAAATCAGAATTGGCTTGGGATTTGGAAAATTTCCAGATTTTTGGAAGAAAATGTCATAATCTCCATGATAAATTAAATTTAAAATTTACAACCTAAAAAAGTTGTCTCTACCCCGTGGGGAAGTGAGACTAACCAACTGATATGGGTATATATAAAAAAATCTTAATATGATGTAAAATGATACCAAAAAGGATAAAAAGAGAAAGAAAAAAGGGATGGAAAAAACCGGACAACACAATTTACGTTGGAAGGGGGTCAAAATGGGGAAATCCGTTCAGAGTTGGGAACTATTACAAGAATTCTACATTATTGTTTTGGATTAGGTATCTAAAAACAGTAGAAGAAATAGTGAATTTCATAGAAACTGATGGATTATTGATAGAAACTCCTGAACATGCTGTTAAAATGTATGAAATGTATTATGAAAAATATAAGATAAATCCCGGCAATGTTATAGGTTTAGATATTTCTAAACTCAAAGGAAAAAACTTAATGTGTTGGTGTTCATTAGATAAAGTTTGTCATGCAGATTTTTTATTAAAAAAAGCAAATGGAAAACTATAAATCTTCGGATTTCAATAAAATGTTGTTCAATCCATTTCTTTTATCGGAGAACACGAATCTATTAAGTAAGTTCAAGGAATTGGGGAAGTATTCTGAATTCAAGGCTTCTTTGCCTTCTATGAATAGGAACTGTATTATACGTTACATACTTTATGCTTTTGATCGCAGGTCTCCATTGTTAGATATTCGGGACGTAATAGAGAAACGGATTATGTCTGCTTCTCTTAGTTATTGGGTATTAGATGATGGTCGGTATTCGTTGGAGTATGAAGATGTAGTGAGGGGGTTGAATTTAGAAGTTAATGCGATGATTGTTCGGTTTTGTTCGATACAGGCGAATGAGGTTTTTACTGCTTTTGTTGGGTTTTCGGAGAGTTTGCGGAAGCAGACTTTAAAGTTAATGGATGATAATGAGGAGGATGAGAACACTAAGACTATTATTGATAACATTAAAAATCTTCGGTTGGAGTTAAAGGATTTGCGTATTGAGTTACTTTCTACTGATGAGGATAAACTTCTTAATAGGGATTTGTATTCTTTTTATACTTCGGAGAGTTTAGGTATTTCACCAGAGGCTTATGCTAATAAATAGTATTTTACTCATCTTAGTCCGTCAGCTCATCGATCTTTTTTTAGTCTATTTTTCTATTGAAAAAACAAATATAAAAAAACCATAAATTTAATCAGTTAATAACCAAACTTTTAAATAGTATGCAAATAGAAAACAAGATTATTCAGGGTAATTATAAAGAGGTTCTAAAAACTTTAGAATCTAATTCTGTTGAATGGTAAACAATTAAGAAAATATTAATGAAAATATTAAACTTTTTGGGATCGGTAATCATTCAAGGTGATTGCAAGGAAGAATTAAAAAAACTTCCTGATAATCATATTGATACCATGATTACCGATCCCCCATAATTATATGGATTATCTTTTATGGGTAAAAAATGGGATTACGATGTTCCTTCGGTAGAAATCTGGAAAGAATGTCTCAGGGTTTTGAAACCCGGGGGCACTGCATTAATCTTTGCCGGAACAAGAACTCAACATCGGATGGCTGTGAATGTTGAGGATGCTGGATTTGTGCTAAAAGATACTATGATGTGGATTTTTGGTTCGGGATTTCCGAAAGCTGCTGATATTTCTAAACAACTTGATAAAAAAGGTGGAAAATCTTTGAAGTGGTTTATTGATTATGTAATAGAAATCGCAAAGGAAAAAGGAATCACTAAAAAGGAGTTAACAGCTTTGTTTCCAAGTAAAACAGGTGGTATGACAGGATGGTTGTATAATAAATCAAGTGGAAATCAATCATTAACTGTTGAGCAATATAATAAACTTAAAAACTTTTTAAAATTACCTTTTGATAATTTACAAGAGGCTGAAAGAAAGATTATAGGTACAAAACAATCAGGATTAGGAAGTGGAAAAACTTATGCTTTTACTGATAATAATAAATCCACTGATGTTGATATAACCGCTCCCTCTACTCCTGAAGCCGAACTTTGGGATGGATGGAAGTCTCATGGATTAAAGCCTGCCTATGAGCCTATTATCGTGGCAATGAAACCCAATGATGGCACTTATGCTGAGAATGCTTTGAAACATGGAGTTGCGGGATTAAATATTGATGGGTGCAGGATTACAACTGATGAAATTATTAAAAATCATAACAGGTGTGAAGAATCAGCAAAGACAAAAGGCCGCTATCCTGCCAACATAATCTTTGATGAAGAAGCAGCTTTATTACTTGATGAACAAAGTGGAAACAAATGTGGACAGGCAGGTGCTACAACAGGTGATGAGCCGAGTGCAAGTAAGAAGGGTGATATTTATGGTGATTATTCTATGGTTAAAAAGAAATCATCTGAACCAAAGGGGTTGGGTGGTGCTTCGAGGTTTTTTTACTGTTGTAAGGCTTCTAAATCAGAACGTAATGCAGGATGTGAAAATTTAGAAGCAACGAGACATGCAGATAAAAATGTAGATGATGGTGTTGGTGGAGATAATCCCAGAAACAGGACTAATATTCTAAAGAAGAATTTCCATCCGACAGTTAAGCCTTTAAAACTAATGGAATATCTTTGTCTTTTAACAAAAACTCCGGCAGGTGGTGTTGTTTTGGATCCTTTTGCGGGTTCTGGTACTACCGGTTTGGCATGTATTAATACTGGTAGGGGTTATATTCTTATTGAAAGGGATGAAGAATATTGTGAAATTATTAGATGTCGTTTGAAAAAGAGACAGTTAAGATTTGATTTGTGATTTTTCTTATCTTAGTCCGTCAGCTCGTCGTACTTTTCCTGGACTATTTTTCTGTTGAAAAAACAAATACAAAAAACTTTTAAATATAATTTATTTACCTTTGCCAAATGACAAAGAAGACAAAATATCTCATAGTAAATGATAGAGATTCGATACTTTATCCGGTAAAAATACCTCTTCCTGAAGAACCTAAAAAAATTGATGGACAGGAATTACCCACTAAAGAGCAAATGTTCCAATATACTATTTATCCTCACAGGTTAAAGAAGTTAGAACGTGAATGTGGTACAATTAAAGAAATCCATGATGCACTGGAAGCCGATCCCGAATATTACAGTAATGAAATAGATTTTATCCGACAGGAGTGGGATAGAAGGAAAAAGGGCTATTGGTTTATGAATAATGGTAATGCTATTTATATTGATGGATGGCATTATTGTTACCTAAATTATTGGAAATTAGATTGTGGACTTCCTAAGTATAGAGATAGAGACAGAAAATTCTTTTTGTTTGCACGCTTTTGTTATACTGATACAATGGCTTTTTATCAGTTTAAGATTACTTCTAAGTCATTTGATTATTATTTTTCTACAGAAAAAGCAGCAGAAACATTTCAAACTAATAACAATGTAAAAGCAAAAATAACAAGAGGGGAATATTTAATTGATATGAAAGAACGTGTATGTTATGGATTTAACTATCCTAAACATAGACGTGAAGGAGCTACATATAAAGCTTGTTGTATTAATTATTTTGAGGTTTCTTGTATGTTGGAAGTCAATGGTGGTATTCAGGCCATGGATGAACCAACTGCAAAAACAGTATTTCAAGAAAAACTTATTAGGCCATGGAAGAAAGTTCCATTTTTCTTTAAACCTATTTATGATGGTTCTACTAATCCTAAAACAGAGATATTATTTGATGTTCCAGCACAAAGAGTAACCAAAAAAGGTTCACAGTCAGCTATTGATATTGGTTTGGAATCGAAAATAAATTTTGCTACATCGGCAAATCGTGATTTTTATGATGGTACGAAACTTAAAGTTCTTCATAATGATGAGGTTGGCAAGACTACCCTTGAAAATGTTGATAAACGGTGGATGGTACAACAACAATGTCTTACACAGGATGGAGAAATTGTTGGAATTGCTATCAATACTTCTACTGTTGGAGAAATGAAATCTAAAGGAGGTGCAAACTTTTTAACTCTCTGTAATGGTTCAATGTATGAAAATAGAAACGAATTAGGACAGACTACTAAAGGGCTTTATAATCTTTTTATTCCGGGTGATGACGGATTTATGGTTGATATTTTTGGTGTGTCTATTATTGATGATCCGACAGAAGATGACCTTTGGAGACTTGTTAAGCCTCGCAGGGATTCATCAGGGAAGCTTATGGGTGCAAGGCGATACCATGAAACCAAACGTGAAAGTTATCTTGCGAGCGATGACCCTAAGAGTTTGCAGTCTTATGAGGAATATGTTAGATTGTATCCTTTGAATTTTTCAGAATGTTTTATTTCTGCCGGTGGTGGTTCAGGATTGAATCTTAAAAATATAGTCCAAAGATATAAACAATTACAATTTGATAAAACAGCTACAAGGTCTGGTAATTTTAGTTGGGAAAGTGGTATTGTTGATTCGAGAGTTATTTGGACTGATGATGTTAATGGTAGATGGAAGATTAGTTTTGACCTTGAACAAGATAAAAGTAATCTTCGATATACAGATACTATAAAGTTTAACGATATTTGGAAAACTGTTTACTTTCCTATGTATCCTGAGAGATTTACAGCTTCAAGTGATGCTTATATGTTTCAGAAAACAGAACATAAAAGGGTTTCTGATGGAGCAGGTAGTGTATTTATGGAAAGGGATTATAATGTTGATGGGGATGATGTTCTGGTGAAGGATTGGCAAACTTATCGAAATGTTTGTACTTATTTGTCGAGGCCCACGAATCCAAAAGTTTATGCTGAGGATATGTTGATGATGTGTATTTTCTTTGGTGCTTTGATGTATCCGGAAATTAATGTTCCTTTGGTATGGAATCATTTTGTAGAAAGAAACTATGATGGTTTTTTGATGTATGGAAAGAATCCTGATGGTTCTGTTCGTAAAACTCCCGGGTTTTATAATATAAGAGATAAACCTCAACTTATCTTTGAAGAACATCAGGCTTATATCGAAGTTCATTGTGCAAGAGAAATGCACATTGAAATTTTGGAACAGTGCAAAGACATTAAAGGAGTTGAAGAACTTACCGATTATGATTTGTTTGTGAGTGTTGCTGGTGGATATATGGGTTCAAAGAATAGGTTTGGTGAAAGGATTATTACTACTATTAAAAAAGAATCCTGTGATATTAAAACTTATTTTAAGAAACGAAGGTATTAATATGTGGCATTAGAAATCGAAACCATTTAGCCCTCTTTCAAACTCATAATCATCAGGGTTTACTTTATTTTTTGGCAAACACTTTGTATCTAATTTTTTATAAAAGTCAAGACCCTCTACCATATAACA
Source organism: Candidatus Cloacimonadota bacterium (assembly GCA_030626645.1). Taxonomy (GTDB): domain Bacteria; phylum Cloacimonadota; class Cloacimonadia; order Cloacimonadales; family TCS61; genus Tenebribacter. The sequence continues at coordinate 32,224 of DAOUTP010000001.1, read as the reverse complement.
ATCACCTTTACCATCAGCAATAACTAATGTTCTTTTATTGTTCGTTATAATAAAAACAGGTCTTTCGCTTCTGTTATCTTTTGGGCATTTTCCTTCTATCATTTTAACTTGCTCCTGCTCAAGAATCACTTCAATTAATTTATTCCAAATTTCATTATGAATCTTATCATCTATTTTATTTAATATAGAATTTAGATACATTTTAAATTCATCAGTTGTTTTGCTCATAATATTCTACTTTTTTTGTCATTTTCCAATTCCTATACTATTATTAGGCTTCATTGCCTACCAACCCCTTGTTTAAATAATGTTTTTTTACTTCCTTTATGTACTCTGAAACCTTTTGATGTTAATAGGAATAGGTAATCTAAATCTTCGTGATACCAAGTATTAGGTATTTTACTTTCAGTTAAAGTCATAAATGGAACTCCTCCCATATTTAGAATTACGTCAGTTTTTTGGTGTTTATTTATTTCCATCGTTTCAAAATTTATACTTTATTATTATATTATTGCAACTATATCCAATTCACGCATAATGAGGTAATTGTTATCTTCAACAGGAATTTCTGTTCCTGCATACTTTCCATATAAAACCATATCACCAACTTTTACAGTCATATGTCCATCTTGTTTTCCTTCACCAATTGCAAGAATGATTCCTTTTTGCGGTTTTTCTTTTGCAGTATCAGGAATGATAATTCCGCCTGCAGTTTTTTCTTCTACTTGAACGGGCTCAATAATAACCCGGTCTGCTAATGGTTTCATGTTTAATTTTGTCATTTTCCAATTTTTAATATTATATTAATCCATTCCCAATTACAAATCCATTTCCCTGTCCCCTTAAACCATGGGATTATTCTATGATTCTCGGGTAAATTTTTCAGGGCTTGTTCGGCTGCTTCTATGGTTTTATATTTCCCGACTTTGCACCAGATTTTACTTTTTTTCAGTCTTTTGACTGTACAGAAGTTTACTTTTCTATTCATTTTCTGTCGTTCCACATTGTTATTACATGATCTTTGTCAAGATACCATCCGGCACCTTCTTTTAAATAACATTTATTGTTGGTACATTGTATGTCCCAATAAATTTTTTCGTTTTCTTTTCTTTTTAATGTCTTTGCAGGGCTTTTGCAAAAAGGACATGTTCTTATTTTTCTTCTCATATTAATTAAGGGGAGGACTTAGAAAGTTATGAAATTATGAATATTGCCTCCCCTGTGGAATTAAATTGTTTCTTTTAACCAATCATTAAAAGATGATATTTCTTTTAAAATATTTTTCATTTCTATATTTTGATGGCGATACTCATCAATAAATGCAAAAATTTCAGGGAGTTGTTCTTTCTTGTCTTCTACAGATGGTGTGGTTTTCCATCCAAGTTTTATACAACATTCTTTTAGTTTTTTATGTTGTTTTTGTGCTTCATTAATGTTTGCCTTTTGGTCATTTAAAAGACCTTCTAATACTGTTTGTTCTTGTACTGGTTTACATGTGTCCATTTTAATTTTATTTTTATTAATAATTATTTAATTAATTTTCTAAATTCTTTATGATTCAATACCATACCACTGGCACCCTTTTGTATTTCATATTCGTTTAATAAATTTATTAAATCTCTAATTTTTATTTCATATTCATTTTCCATCCAAAAGTCATCATTTAAGTCTAAATCATACCCTTCACTTACAAGCCATTTTCCTATTTCAATTAATTTTTTTTCTACCATTTTTGTAATTACATAATTATCAATTTTTAATAATCTTCTTGTCATATCTTTATATGCAACCTGCATTAATTCATCGTTACACCATGTTATTTCTACATCGCAAACGTTATTTAGTGTTATGGAATCTCCTTTTTTTAATTTCAAAGTTAATAATTATTTTTCATTTTATTGTAAAAAAAATTATTATTTCATTATCATCAATTATAAGCCTATCTAAACAGACATAGTAATTCATTCCTTTTATTAATGTTCCAGATGCTAAAAAGGCTAAACCATGCTCAGAAATGAGCTTTTCGAGTTTTGGCTGTAAATTTTCTTTTTCTTCCTTTTCAATTTTATTAGTTATGTATTCTTTTGTTTCTTTATCTTGGAGAATTACCAAAGATTCAACTTTTACTTTGATTTTTGTTTTCATGTTTGGAGTTTATTTTTTTGTCAAATGATTTTAGATTTTTCAATTTTCTTATTAAAAATTCACAATATTTTGTGTAATATTGATTTTGTCTTTGTTCGAGATGTAAAATTATACTTTTTAAAAGTTGTTTACTGATCTTCATTGATTTATGTATTTTTAGTTTGGTTTACAATACTTAGAGAGAGTTTAGGGGAAGGTAATGAGAATAGCTTTGTATTCTATAGAAGTACCTTCATGTTTAAAGATAGTATTATCTATAGAAAATGTATATCCTTCTAACCAGGGAAGGATTTTTTTCTTTTTACATTCATCAGTTAAATAAAGAATAGGTTTTATTATATGATTTATTCTTATTAATCTGTTTTTTTCAAGTTCTTTTAAAATTTTGGCTGCCCATGTGTGTGATTTATTGAATAATTTTGCTATCTGTCTGGTGCTGTTAAAAATCTCTTTAACGTTTTCTAAATCTATACGATTTCTATTATAATTTAAATATTTTATTTCGTGTTTTTTGAGACCTTTGCCGATTTTTATTTTTTTGTTAAAAACCTGTTGGTCGTTATTGATTTTTATGATTGCAGCCTGAACCTGACAACAGAAGTATTCAAAACTCCATGTTTTTAAGCAAGATAATTTAAAAGTTTTTTGTTTTTCATTATCATATATTTTTTTTGTTAAACTATTTACTGATTGAATTTTTAAATGTCCATCTTCTATTTTTACCCATCCTTCTTTTTTTAGCCATGAAATGTACATTCTGATCCTGTTGATCTTTACTTTTGTTATTTTATGGAGTTTTTCCGGTGAGTAATTGTAAATTTGATTGATTTTGAATTTCGATTGAAGGAAGTAATAAAAATATACATAAGTAGCTTTATCACTGTATTCTTGTAAAAGATTACAACTGAAAGATATTTGTTTTTCTACTTTTTTTAAATATTTTTTATTTACCATATTAATATAAAAAAAACCTTCTCTTTTTTAAGAGAGAAGGCCATGATGAAATATATTAAAGTAGAAAAAAAATTTGCTTTTATATTTATTTTAAAATACTTCATCATAATATTAATTTTTTTCTTTTGCAAAGATACAACTATTTTTTAATATCCTAATTATTTCTCAATCATTTTGTAATATTCGTATTCTTTGTTGTGTTCAATACAATAATCACAAGCATTATTATCTTCATAATTTTTGTAAAGACATGATTCACATCCTCTTGATTTGTCTTTTGTTTCGGTTATTTCTCCAAAAAAATCTTTTTTTATTTTTTTGGTTGTTTTAGTATTATTCATTTTTAAAAATTTTGTGTGTATCAATTCCAGTTGCTACTTTAATTAATTTTCTTAATTCAGTACCAACATATTGTGCCATTTCTAAACGATTCTTATCTGTCATTTTTTCATTTTTTTGTAATATCCACATCTTATCCATTATTACAGATGAAAGTATCACACAGGCAGCCGGAAGGGCTTCTGTTGGGTAATTAGGTGGCAGGTTTGGAAGATTAATTTGATTTTCAAGAATGGTCATCTCTAATTCTTCTAATATCGGTGTTATTTTTTCTCCTATTTGATTTTCAAATAATGTTTCCATGATAAAATTTGTATAAGTCTTCTAATGAATAAAATATTGGTAATCCTAATTTTCTTGCTTTTTTTACTTCTTTATCAGCTCCTTTTGATTTTCCGGAAAGTCTGAGAAGGCAATCACAAACTTCTAACCATTTTAAATCCAATTCAATCCAATCTTCGTATGGCCTTGGATGAACTAAATGTTGGAAGTGAAAATATAAAGGAGCAAAAGGAACAAATCCTTTGTTTATTAAAACATCAACTGTGTCAATTTGTTTTTTTACGTTTATGGCCACATCACCTTTTGTGTAGGGGCTTGCTATATATACTTTAATCATATCTTTTAGTTCACTAATTCGTTTTCATTCCACCATTTATCAAATAAAGGATTTTTATGTGTTTCTAAATAATATCTCCATTGCTGATTTTCATATTTTATATAACATATTTTACCTTCTTTGATTTTTTGGTTTATTTTAAATTTTGCTTTTTTTCTTCTTCCCATATTAGAACATTTTCATTTGATTCAACATATTATTCAAATTTGTTTCAGCTATTTTGTGGTAATCTTTATTTCCTTCAATTCCTATCACTTTACGATTCAATTCATAGGCACGTAGAAGCGTAGTCCCGGTGCCACAAAACGGGTCAAGTATTATACCACCTTCAGTGCAACCGGCTATGATTGGTTTCTCGATCAATTTGTTATTGAAAGTTGCATAATGTTTTGCTGATGATGGTTGAGTGGGTATTATCCAATCTTCCGAACAATCCCAAAAATGAGTTACGTCTCCGGGATTTTTACCTATTGGATTTTCTGCTGGTAAATTAGTATTTTCACCACACCCCTTTTTTTTAAAAAACTTTACTGTCTCATCACATTTTCTATGATACCTTGCTCTTGGGCTTCCAAACATTTCTGCTTGCTCTTTTGGTATTTTAGTAGTTTGATTGGTTCGGGGTTGAGATAGTGTGTGAGGAGATTGCCCATCGGGTCCGTCTATCCATTTGTTATTTTCTGATATTCCTCTTTGTGATCTTTCAATTGATACCTGTTTTTGTTTATCACGTATTGAATCTAAATCAAAATAGTATTTTTGATTTTTAACCATAAAGAAAAAATATTCTGACTTTTTTGAAAATCTGTCGGTTACACTTTCAGGCATACTATTGGGTTTCAGCCATTTAATGTCGTTTCTTATTATCCACCCACGATCCGAGCAACCGATGGCAAACCTGTGAGGGATAAGTAAAAGGCATTTTTGTTTTACATTAGATTTATTGTAACCTGCAATACTTCCTGTATATTTTATCTTATTTGTTCCTAAATTTCCTTGTTTTATATTACCTGATGTAGTTCCATAAGTATCACCCAAATTAATAAAAACACAGCCATCATCTTTTAGCACTCTCCAGATTTCATCCATCAAACTCCAAAGATTTTCTAAATATTCGGTAAATGTTGGTTCCAATCCCCATTGTTCGGAAAAGCCGTAATCCCTTAATTGCCTTACCAGTAGGGCGGAGAAGTGATAATAGCGTTTATACTATTATCCGGCATTTGCTTGATTGTTTCTAAACAAGTGCCTAAATGGATTTTATTAATCCATTTCTCTACCCTACTTGAATTTGTTTTTAAATCCATCATGTGTTAAAATATATTCTTTATTAACGTTTTTTTTACTATGTACCCATGTATGACATTTTTTACAAAGTAAAATTAAATTATTAATATTTAATCTTAATTCTTTAGATTCAAATGATACTATATGATGTATATGTAATGGGTTATTGTTTGTATGAGTGGAGTTACATTTATCACAAATAAAATTATGTTTTTTAAAGATAATTTGAATAAGTTTTTTCCATTCATTTTGAGAAACATTCACAAAAAAACTTCACTACTATGTCTAAAAAATCTAATTACATCACAACAAATCGGTCTAAACATTACTTAAAATGTCATTTATATATAATTTCTCATTACAGAATCATCGAAACCTGTTAATTGTATATATTCATCAATAGGAATCTTATTCCATTGATCAAATTCTTTATAATTATTTTCTTTTAAATCGTAATGAAAAATTGCTCCAAACATTTTACCTTTATGCTCTTTATCTGTGTTATGAATTATTAGATTATATCCAGAATATACAGCTACCTTTTCGTATTTATTATGTTTATAATATTTTGTTTTTTTTCGCATTTGTTTAATTTTTATTTGCAAAATTACTACTAATTTTGACAAATCCAAATTTTTTTGCAAATAAAATAAAAAAATACCCCTACTTTTTCAAGTAGAGGTAAAATCAAGCGTTAAGCAAAAAAGAAAACAGAAAACTTTTGTAAAGATACAAAAAATATATTTATCTTTGCAAAATGCGATGTGGAGCAGTTGGTAGCTCGTTAGGCTCATAACCTAAAGGTCGGAGGTTCAAATCCTTCCATCGCTTCAAAAATATTATTAGAATGATACCAGTAATAAAACAAGCTGAATATATTAGACCATCAGATCATATTGATCCTAAGGATAAGGCATTAAAACCGTATAGTTTAGATTTTTCAAAGTTTATTTATGGTAATTATCTGAATGGAAGTACAGGAGTAAAAATTTCAGATTTAGGAATGATTCAGCGTAATAGGAGTTATGCAGAAGGAAGGCAATCATCTGATATTTATAAAAAAGAATTTCTTAGTGATGTAGAAGAAGGCCCTTCTTTTCCTGTTGTTGCGGAAGATGGTACAACATCATTAAATAAAAAAACCAGAGAAGGATATTTGATTGTGAATTTTGAAGATATTTTTTCTCCGGTTCCCAAGTTTATGATGAATATAGTGAGTGCAATTCAAAGTCAAAGTCATGGTATTGAAGCTGTTGGTGAAGATGAACATAGTGGTACACTCAGGGAAGAAATGAAATTGAAAATGCTTGTTAAAAAGGATTTGAAAAAAACTTATGAACAAGTTGACAAGATAATGAACATTCCAACACAGGATAATGAAGAAATTATTCCTGAATCTATAGATGAATTGAATTTATTTGAGGATATGGGTATGTTCAAACTTAGTTATGAAGAAGCTATTGAGAAAGGTATTAAACATACGGAATATATTTCACAACAAAAAGAAATTGAAAAAAAGCAGATATTTGATTTGGCTTCCATAGGTATGACGGCAGAAATAACATTCAATGATACGGATCACGGAAAAGTTACTAATGAATGGTTGGATGTTGTAGATTTAATAATTGAAGATTCAAAACATAATGATTTTAGGGATTCGACATATTTCGGAGTAATAAAGTGGAGAAATCTTACTGATATTATGATGGATACTGATTGGACAAAAGAGGAATATGAAGAAATAGGAGAACAGTTTCAGGGAGAATATGGTAATGAAAAGATTTATTCCGAAAAATCAAATTTTCGTATTCCTGTATTGAGATGTTTTTGGAAGACAGTTGATACGGAATATCATACTCAAAAGAAGGGAAGTAAAGTTTATTACGAAAAATATAGAAATATAAATGGTAAAGTTATACCACCAAAAGTTCATAATTCTGAGAATAAGAAAACAACTTCTACAGCAATGCGAAGTCTTTATAAGACTGAGTGGATAATTGGAACAGAATATCTTATATATCATGGAAAGGATTTTAATATTCCTTTCAATTACAGAACAAAAGATGTTGAATCTCCTATTCATTTTTATAAATTGCCGGTTAAACCTATTGTTGAAAGTATTATTCCTGTTGAAGATAATATAGAATTTACCTATTTGAGACTTCAAAATGCGATAATTAAATCATCTCCATCCGGTATAAAAATTGAAGTTGGTTGTTTGGAAAATATCACTTATGGTGGTAAAATATTGGATCCAATGGATGTTATTCAGCTTTATTCTCATACAGGAAATTTTTTGTATAGATTACAGCCATCAGGAGGGGCACCAGGTACACCTAAGCCAATGAATTCGGGAAAACCGATAGAAGAACTTCGTGGAGGTCTTGGAACGGCGATAACTGATGCTATTCAATCAATGCAGTTTTTCTATGAACAACTTTTTATGTTATCGGGAGTTGATCCTGTAACATCGGCACAGCAGGCCCCTCAGCCGGGGCAGGGAAAAGCAGTAACGGAAATGGCTATTGCGGCTACTTCTAATACTCTGAAACCAATTCATTCTGCTTATCTATGGATGAGAGAAAAAGCTGCTGTGTGTGCTGCATGGAAGATACAGGCAGGGATAGGAGAGGGGGTTGACACTAATCCTTATTATAAGGTAATTGGAGCAGGGTCGGTGATGGCATTGCAGGCAGCCGGAAAGTATCCACCTGTTGAATTTGGAATAAAATTGATTGCTAAGCCCAATAATTTTCAAAAAAATGAAATTCTTGCTACTGCCCGAACTATGTTGGCAGGAGGAAAAAATGGAAATGCAGCATTGACTGCTTCAGAATATTTCTTTGTTGTAAGATGTGTAACTAATGATGTAAGTTTGAAAAGCATCGAAATGTGGTTGGCTAAAAAAGAAAAAGAATCCATGAAAAGGGATAAAGAAATAGCCGATAATACGCAACGTCTTATGGGTGAGGAAGCTCGGAAAAAAGATTTAGAAAAACATGATCAAATGATAACTGAAATTGATGCTAAATCTACTGCAAAAATAAATGAAATTGGTGCCGAAGAAAATAAAGAATTAAAAATTGAAAAAGAAAAAGGTAGGATTTTAATAGAAGTTGAAGAATTGAAACATGAAAATAAATTAGCAGAATTACAACTAAGTACAAATTAGTTTGTATATTTGCAAAAAACAGAAAAAATGGTAGATGATTATTTAATGAACATAGTTAACGAAGGTGAAAAAGTTGAGGAAAATCAACTGAAAGAACCACCAACGAAACCAGAACCTTTAGCTCCTCCGGCAGAGCCTTTAGCTCCTGCTGACAGCTCGGTAAACATTCCTGTGGATAAACAGGATTATTTTACTGAACATTTTGAAGGTTATGAAAATGTTGAAATCGTTAAGGAAAATTTAAAAAATTTCAAAGAACAACAAACTGAACTTACTGATTTAAGAACTCAAAAAGAACAGTTTGCCAACACAACAAAGGAACTTAATGATTTAAAAGTTAAAAGTCCTTATGAGGATCCTAATTATTTTAAATTAGAGCAAATATCAAAAGAATCTCCTGATGATGTATCGACTTATCAAAAACATATTTTTGGTGGGTTGAGTGCAATTGATTACGTAAAACTACAATTTGTACAACAAAATCCAGATTACAAAGATCAACCTGAAAAGGTTAGTCGATGGGTAGAGAGAAAGTATCCTTCTTTATTTGATTCTGAAATTGAATCAGATAGTCAAGAGTATATGGATGCTAAGATGGATTTGGAAGTAGAGGTTGGAAAAATTAAACGAACATTTGATGACCGTCTTAAAGGTATCGAAGTTCCTGATCCGGTTAAGGGTCAAGCGGACGTAGAGAAACAAAAGACTGAGTTTATTGAAAAATGGAAACCGGGTTTTAGTAAAATAAAAGATGATTTTGGTAAAATTGACATCAGTGTTAATTCAGAAAACGGCAAAGATGTTGAGCAATTTATGGAAATTGAGATTCCGAAAGAAAAAAAAGAAGCATATTATAAATTTGCTGCTGAATATATTGTAAATAACAATCTTCCTGATACTGAAGAATCAATAAGAGATGTAAAGTCCCTTATGAATAAGATGTATATTGTTGATAATTTGAATGAGTACAATACTATGATAGCAGAACAAGTAAGCAAAGCGGAAGATGGAAAATGGAGAAAAGCAATCCATAATCCGAAACCGACAAAAGAAGGTGTTCAACCAAAAGTTGATTCATCAATTTCAGACAACTCGCAGGAAATTTTTGAGGCGTTGATGTCTGAAGTGAAATAGTTTCAGGTTATGGGTATTTATTAACCCTTAATTTGAAAAATAATGGCAATTATACAAGCAGATTCATATCCGGTAGCTGGGATTTTAACAGAACAGATATGGTCTATACATGATGTGGCTAAACCACAACATATTCCCGAACTTATGAGTAGGTTCGGAAGTCAGTTTTTACCTGCATTCCAAATGTTTAGAGCAATGGGAAAAGAATCACCTATTGCAGGGGATGAATGGTATGGACATGAAGAAAATTGGTACCATCAAACATGGAAAAATAAAACATTGGTTGGTGATCCTGGTATAAATAATGCCGGAACATATACTATTGTTGCTGCTGAGCATGATTCAAAAGATAATACTTATCCAAGAGAAGGTGATATTGTTACTTTTCCGAAAGGTAATAATTATGTTCAGGGTATTATTACAGAAAAAACATCAACAACAGGAGCACATACATTAGAAATAAAACCATTAAAATTAGGTGATACAATTGGAGCAATTGCTGCTGATGTTGTTATATCAATTACTAATGGTGCTTTTGGAGCCGGAACAGGGCAACCTCAGGGTACTGTTGTTGGAACTTCTAAAAGAAAATTTGTATCACAAATATTCAAGGAAACAATTGGTTGTGAAGGTTCGCAATTAGTTAATGAACCTTGGTATAAAGTATTGGATAATAATAAAAGTTTGAAAGGATGGTATTCACCAGGTTATGAGCGAGGAGATTATCTTTTAGCTTTAAAAATGGACGGAGCATTCCTTATGGGTGAAGAAAACACTAATACAGTGCTTGTTACAGGAACTAACGGACTTGGTAATACTATTAAAACTACCAGGGGAATTAGTTCATGGATTAGTGAACTTGGTGAAAATATGACTTTTACTTCAGGAACATGGGCAAATACATATTTTGATACTATTTCATTGTATTTGAGATCACAGGGTATTTCAACAGGAGTTGTTTTGATGATGATTGGTGCAAAACTTATGCAGACAATTGAGAATCAAACAATAACTGATCTTACTAATACTGGTGTTGATTATACCCGAATTCAAAAAACACTTTTCGGAGGAAATGATGAACGTTCGGTTTCATATAATTTTAAGACTATTACTAAAGGTGGTCTTACATTTGTATTAGTAGTTCAGGATTCTTGGAGTAATCCTAAAACATTTGCTGCTGTTTCAGACGGAATTTATGATTTTGATGAATGGGCAATTGTTGCTCCTCTTGGTAAAGTGAAAGATACAAAAACAGGACATTATCTTGATAGTATTGGGACACGTTACAGGGAAAAAGATGGATATTCCCGAAAATTTGAAGTATGGAAGAATGGTGCAGCCGGTGGTGGATCCTATGTCGGGGACGTAGATAAAACCAATACCTGGTTGAGAGCACATCTTGGTTTCCAATTTTTGAAAATGAATCAATTTATAAAAATTCGACCAGTATAGAATAAACATGCCCCTTCTTAATTGAAGGGGCTTTTAAATAATTAAAAAAATGATAGCAATAGACGGAAAAACGATTGAGGATTTTAAAGAAGATCATCCTTTTAGGGAGAAGTACAAAAGAGGATGTACTTTATTAAGAAAATCGGCAAAACAGAACACAGTTACTTTTAAGTTTGTGGATGGTAGATTAAATAAACCTACCTATGAAAATCCAAATCCTGGACAGCCGTCAGGAGATTTATTTCTTAGAACGGCAGAATATAAATGTAAGGATGGTGAGTGGTTAGTTACTCATTACAATTCGTTTAACAGAGTGCCTGGCACAGATGTTAAAAAATTCTTACCTGAATTTTATAAGTTTACAGGTAGAGCAACACTTGATTTGAATAAAGATATAAGTTTAGCCTTTTGGCTGACTTTTGTTTGTCCTCACGTTGAAACTTATTTTGAGGATATTGAAGAAACAGGTATTAAAAAACTTCAAAATCTTAATAAATCTTATACTTTCTTTAAACTCGAAAATCGAATGAGAGAAACGATGTTTAAAGTTGATTATGAAAAAAAGATTACTGAAGTGATGAATGCACTTTTCAACAAAGGATTATCTGATGAAGGTTTGAAAGTTGTTGGAGAATGTTTTGGAATTTTTATTAAAGACCCTAATGAAGTTAGAATTTTATTGCAAAAGTTAGTACTTCATAAAAAAAATGATGAGTATGATATAAAGAATATTACTAAATTTCTTGAATATGCCAATTATAAGGTAAGAGGGGCAGTTGGAAGTATGGTTCAGGTTGCGTTGAATAAAAATTTGGTAAAAAATGCACGTCCACCAGGAAAAACAAATGGATGGTATTTTATGAATGGTGAAAATCTTGGTAAATTCATCACTGCTACTAATCCAACCCAGAAAGCTACAGATACATTGGAACATTATTTAGAAGCTAATGATGCAGCAAGAGGAAGATTTGAAGAAATTTTAAAATAAAAAAATGTTTACTGAAAATAAAAATAGGTTGTGTTATGTTTTTAGCATGACCTATTTTTGCTTAAAAAATAAAAATTATGGCAGCACAATTGTTAGAAAGTAATATTACTTTTAGTATTGACTTTGATTTAACGGCAGAAACAAAAGACCTTGAGTTTACAGACTTATTGTCTGCTGATTATGATCCGACTTATGGAAAAACATTGAGTAATGTTTTGGGGATTTTACAAATATCAGGGCCTAATGGTGTGTTATATACAAATGTGGGATGGGAAACTGATAGTTTTGCATCTCCTGATATTGATGGAGGAACTCCTCTTTGGTCAAAATCTGTTAATTTACCACTTGATTCAGAAGACGAAGTGCAGCTTGGAACATATACTATTGTTTATAAATTGTCAGTTACTGCGATTGCAGCAGTCTTTGCTACAGTAACGAAAACTTATGACTATCAGTTTGAGACACCTACTGCTGTAATTGGAGTAACATCTTCTTGCAAAGTTTCAACAATGACGATAGTTGATAATACGGATTATACGGTTAATATTGATGGTACGGATTATGATCCTGTAAATATTTTAATTGATGCAATTGGAAGGGATTTCACTATCCGATGGCCATTGAGTTCAGGGCAATCAAATGATACATCAACAGCACAATCAGTAACAATTGGGCCTAATATATGGACTGGGCAATATGATATTCTTTTGGATACTGAAGCTATTTATAATCTTGAAGAGTGGAATAGTCAGACATGGGTAATTGTTCATGCTCAAATATATGGTGAATATACTGATGTTTCAGGGAGAAGTGGATATATTGTTGAAAATGAAGATTATTCAGAACAGCTTTATCAGGCATTTAAAAATATTGATGATTCTTTTCTTACAGCATCTAAAACTAATACCAAAGAAGCACAAAGATTTGAAGATGTGAGAAATAGTCTTTCATATTATATGTCTATGTATGAAATTGCACGTGAACATGGTTACGATACTACATTTTCTGTAACAAAGATGAGAGAACTTGTGGGAGAAGAAGGATGGACATTAGGTTCAGACACTTCATCTAAAGAAGTAATAGCATGGGCTTCTATTGTTGCCGGTTCTACTACTGTTGGTTCTACTATATTAAATGGAACTGCTGTACCTGCTACGGGATTAGGAAGTGTTGGAGATTACTATATAAGAACAGGTAATGGCCATTTTTATGAAAAGACAGGAGTTGCGATGTGGACATATATAATGACTATTGAAGGTGCTGCCGGTGCGGCAGGATCACAGGTTTCTATACTCTGGAATGATATTTCAGATGATGGAACAACTGCGACAATAATAGAGAAAACTTTAAAAAATTATACTTTAACTGCTGATACAATAGTAGAAGGTGATGTTATTTATGTTGAATCTTTAATACAATTTGGTCAAAATGATAATGGAAAAACTGTTAAGTTTTATTTTGGAGTTTCAGGAGCAACATTTGATTATTATACAGAAACACTTTGTAATGCCCAGAATGACCGTTTAACATTGAAGGTTTGGATAACATGTACAGGTGCAGCAACACAATTTATTAATTATGAAAAATACAGGAAAGGTTCTCCTGGAAAGGTTTATATTGCTGATACTACTGATACAGAAACAATATCGGGAGATATTATAATTAAAATTACAGGACAAAATAAAGTGGCTACTATTAATGACATAGTTTGTAAACAATTAAAAATTGAACATCATAAAATTTAAAAACATGAAAAGGATATTATTTATTATTTTATTATTAGTTTCTGTAGCAATTAATGCACAGGAATTTTGGGATTACCGATCAATAAATGTTACTACTACAGGTACTCCCGGTGTAGCAGAGGATATAAATTTATTATCTGATGCTGATTTCATATATGTATTTACAGTGGGGGTCGGACAGATTGCATTAGGTGCTAATTGGGATATAAAACCTACCGATCCCGGAACTCCCGGACAAGTGATCAGGATTCTATATGATGGTTATATAGCTCCAGGTGTTCATACATTTGAGATAATGGATCAGGAGTTTACTAATGTTCAATGTGGATTAACAGAACGAAATCAAATATATATTGAAGCAGTTTGGGTAAGTAGGTGGATGGTTTATATGTTTCAGTCTCTTGATCCGGGAGTTGGATGGATTGAAGACCCAATGATAGTTGATGGTGCTATTTTGACTGCTGCGATAGAAGATGAAGCTGTTACTTTGGCAAAACTTGAGGATTTAACTTTAGGTAATATCCTTATTGGAAGTGGAATGAATAGGCCGGAAGAACAAACAATAACAGGTGATATTGGACTTAATATTTCAGGGGTAACTAATATAGTAGGATACGCAATTCATAATAGTCATATTAATAATAGTGCTGCAATTGCTTACGGTAAGTTAGCTTTAACAGGTGCAATACTTAATGCAGATTTAGCAGGTTCGGTAGCATTGGATAAACTTGCGACTTTGGCAGTGAGTATGGCTGTGGTAACCGATGGTACAGGAGAAATAACAACTGATGCAGGAGTAGATGTAACAGAATTAGGTCATTTGGATGGTGTAACAGGTCCTATTCAGGCACAATTAGATGATAGAACTGATCTTACTTTAACTAATACTTATGTTTACGTTGGGGATGGGAGTAATGATGCTGCAGGAGTTGATATGACTGGTGATATTGATATAGATAATACCGGTGTAACCACAATTCAAAGTGGTGCTGTGGAATCGACTATGATATTGGATGGGACTATTATTCCGTCAAACTTATCTACTGATCTTCAAACAGAGATGATAACATTTACACTTTCGTTTGAAACAGGATATACAGGAACACAGAATTATAAAATAAAGATACCATACGATGCTAACCTTATTTATATTTATACCTGTGTTACAAAAGCTATTGAAGCAACTAATGTTGCAGAAATTTATTTTCAAGATAATGCAGGGAATAATGTGGCAGGGTCAGGTTTGGTAGCGGGTATATTAACAATAGCTGCTGCTTCAGTTCAAGGGACAGTTGATGAAGCTGAACCAAATTCTATTAATGTATTTGTTGCAGGAAATATTTTACAAATAAGTTCAAAGAAGACAAATGCAGGGGGAGAAGTTATAGTTACTTTAATATTTGAAAGACAAGACTAATGGATTTAAAGGAGATATTAAGATTATTAAGTTATATCATTGGACTTAAAAGGCCAGGTTACAGGCTTACTGTTCAGGGATACAATGATCTTTTACAAATGGCTAATTTTAAACATTTTAAAAGAAAAGTTGGGCTTCCAGAGGAATATCAACCGGGCATGCCATTACCTCAACAATCTTTTGATATAACTCAAAAACTTACTGATGATTTACGAAGATTTAAAGTATTTTTGGGTGAAGATAAATCTCCTTTATATATAGATAGTACAGGACATGCTCCGATTCCTGATAATTATTATTATATTTCAACAATATCGTATAAAAGTCAAAAATTGGAAGTAATTGATTTACGTGAAGTTGATATTGTTACTGATACACAATGGAATGAGCGGATGACAAGTAAAATTGTATTTCCAACAAAGAAATATCCCATTGCAAATTTTCAAAAAGATTATATCAGGTTTTATCCTAAAAACCTTAATATGGTTGATATGGTCTATTTAAGATACCCTACAAATCCTATTTATATGGTTGTAGAAGATTCAGAATGGAATGAATATAGTTCAGCTACTTCTAAGCAATTGGAATGGAGTAATGACAATATTATTGATATTATTTCAATAATGCTGGGTGATATTGGTATTAATGTTGGTAAACCTGAAGTATTGCAATATAGTAATCAACATAAAAAAGAAGGAATATGAATTTAGGTGAGATAAAACAATATTGTAATTTTATAAGCAACTCTGATGAAACCGGGGGTGATTTTAAACCGGATTTATTTAATATGTTTATAAAAGTTGTTAATAATGAGTATTATGAACAACAATACAAAAATTATTTTCAGGCAAAAATACAAGGTATTAATGATTTGATAAATTCATCTCCTTTAAGAGTTTTTATAATTAAAGAAAAAACTGATGGAGTTGGATTAGGGTTATATCCACTACCTGTTGATTTTAGATACGTTTTAGCTCTTAGTGTTAATTTTCTTGCCGGTGGAAGTAATATTTATAAACCTGTTGAAATATTAGAGAGTGAGCAAATTGACAGTCGTATTAATGATTTACTTTCTCCCCCGATTGATGAATTTCCTATTGGAGTTATTTTAGATGATTCAATACAGGTTTATCCAAATGCAACATTTCATGGTAAATTTATTTATTTAAAAAATCCTGCTGTACCTATATATGATTATTGTATTAGTTCCGATGATGAAGAAATTTATATGCCTCCCGGATATAAAATTGTTTATGTTAAAAGTAACACGGTATTATTAGATGAAAATGGTAATATTGTTGCTTATGATGTTACACATTCTACAAGTCCTCCAGGTACTTATAATTCAATATCAGTTGAACTTGAATGGGATACAAAGGAACATCAAAATATTGCTAATTTATTAGTTGAGAAAGCAAGTGCGAAGGATAATGAGTTTATTAAGGTACAATATGCTGATAAAAAATCGAAAGAATGACAAAAATACAACTCATAGAAATTATAAATAAGAGGCTTCCTAAAAAGATGTTACCTCAAATGATGGCAATGTATATTGGGCAGGCTTTTAATGAATTGTTGTTTCCGTTATTTAGGGCAAATATAAGTAATTTGGATTTATTCACAAAGACTTATTCTGATGTTAATGTGGATTATGATTCAGCACAAGATGTTTATTATTCTACTTTACCTGTGGCGATAGTACAGCTTCCTGTTGCAGGAGAAGGAGTGAGAGATATTCGTTTGATGAAAGAAAAGGGTATCAAATTTGTGCCAATGACAACGGTAGCGATGTCAATATTGAATGATGAATCTATAACATCGGTAATTGGTTATTGTATTAGGAATAATAGAATAGAATATGATTCAAAACTTAGTACAAATTCTTTGTTATTGATGAGAATAGTGAGGCCGTTTGAGGCTATTGATGAGGATGAACAAGTTTATATTCCTGCCGGAATGAATGAAAAGTTGATTGAAATGGTATTGAGTTTAGCTTTGGGTATTCCTGTGGATAAAATGACAAATGATAATTCTGATAAAACAAAATGAATACATTTGGGAAAAAAATAAGATATACAAATTCTTCCAATAGTAAATATAGGGAGCTATTTTATGATTGGATTGAAAAATTAACTTTCAAAGATTATAAAAATTTGAGGGATTTTGTTATAACATTTGGTGCAACAACAGTTACAGTTGCGGTCTATGGTGAATTACTGGCTGGTGGATTGGATGTTGTTGAGACAATAACGTTATCGGCCGGTAGTGCTATTCCTGAGTTAACTGAATTAGATTATTATACATACGTTACGTAATGAAAGCATTAATAACAATAGAACAAGTAGTGGATTCTTTTCTTAATGAAAGGGATGAGAAATCTTTAGAGAATTATAGAAGGTATCTTAGAATTATTGTTGAAGGTTATACAGATTTGAATATTAATCTTGTAAGAATACCAAAACCTTATCATGCTGTTGTTAATTCTAATAATATGGTAAAACTTCCTCCTGATTATATTGATTATATTAAGATAGGAGTTTTATATGAAGGAAAAATTTGGACATTGACAGAAAATAAAAGTATTGCGTTCAATTCTGAAACAATTAATGCTATTGAAATAAGAGATGAGACTGGTGAAATCGAGGTGCCTGTCTGGCAGGATTACACAGCAGGTGGTGGAATAAATTTCGGGGAATATAGAATTGATATAGCAAATCGAAGAATAATATTTTATGGTAATATGAAGGGAATGGAAATATATATTGAATATGTTTCTTCAGGAATAGTATTGTCTGAAAAGACTTATGTTCCAAGAGATATGCTCCCATTATTAAAATCATATTTGAATTGGATTATTACAGAGAATAATCAAAAGGCAGGAATAAATTCAAAACTTAGAACTGCTGAATTATATAATCATCAATATGCCCGGTATGTGCAAAGAAAGTCAAGTTTTACAATTAGTGAATTGCTTGATGCAATACGTTCGGGATATAGTATGGGGCCAAAAGCATGAGTAAAGTAAACGACATACGGCTAATTGGTATCAAGGGTATGAATATTGACTTGCTTGATAAATATGTTTCACCTGAGCATGTTCAAAGTGTGCGTAATGCCATTAGAACATGGAATGGGGGATATAGTAATCTTGAAGGTACAAAGGAAATTCCTTTTGGTGAATCTTTGTCTTCAATTGCAAAGGTCGTTGGTGCTTGTCCTGATTATAAAAATAATGCTATAATATATTTTATAAATGATTATATTTCATTTATTTGTAGATATTATATTAGTACTGAAGAAATAGAAGTAATTTTAAAAACATCATATTTTTATCCGCAAGGAAATATAAATTCAATGAATGTGATTGGTGGATTGTTATATTGGACTGATGGTGTTAATTCTCCAAGAAAAATTAACATAAATAAAGCTATTGCTTATACTGCTAATCCTTTATCATTTCCTGTACAAAATCCGTTGACACAATATCTTACTATTGATGAACAGATATTAGATGTAATTAAATACCCCCCCCCTAATGCTCCTACGCTTGCTTATATGAGCAAACTTGATGTTTTAGTGAACAACATCAGGGGAAAGTTGTGGCAATTCAGGTATTGTTATATATATGATGACAAAGAAAAATCAGTTTGGTCGCCAATCAGTCGAATAGCACTTCCTTCCGGTGATGAACTTGCTAATGGTGTTTATATTAAAGATGAAAGTTTTAATAATTATATTCAAATAATTTTTGATAAAGGTACGACAGAAGTTCATAAAGTACAAATAGCTGTAAGAGAAGGAAATTATGGTCATTGGAAACTGATTGAAACAGTCAATAAATATGATGAGGAAGGAAATTATATACTTCCTTCTGATCCAGTATATTATAATTTTTATAATAATGAAGTTGGGTTGGTTTTAGATCAGGCAGATACGGAACGTTTGTTCGATTATGTTCCTCAGTTGGCAGGTGATCAGGAAATTATTGAGAAAAATCGGTTGCTTTATGCTGATATTACCGAAGGATATGATAATGTGGAGATTGGTGTAAATTTAGAAGCAGTTTTTCAAAATGATTTTACTTATGAAAACACTTCCATTATATTATTAAGTATTACGGATCAATATTATTCAAGTGAGTTAGATAGATGGTTTTGGAAAGTAACTTTACCGACTATTGATGGTACTCATTATGGTTTTGCATACGAAGATAGTGTATATCAAATTAATTTAATTGATATTTCTGCTGATCATAATGTAAGTTATAATTTATATTATAAAGTTCAAGCAGGTGATTCTATTTCAGTAGTTCTTGAAAATCTTGAAGCACAAATAGATGATCTTGTAGGTTATTATGCTTTTAATGAAACTTATCCTGTTAATGTATTATGGATTTCAGTTTATGAGGATGGCAATATTCCTGAACCAGATACAAATCAAACATGTACAGGGGCAGTTTATAGATGTTCAAGTATTTATACAAGTTTTAAATCTGGTTCATGGTATGAATTTGGTATAACATATTTTGATAGGGCAAATCGTTCAGGTGCTTTAAATGTGAGTATTGATACTAAAATCTATATTCCTTTAGATCAGGAATTAAATTCTGTTCCAATATATACTAAAACAAATCGTATTCAATGGGAAATAAATCATATTCCTCCATCATGGGCTACTCATTATAAATGGTATTGTTCAGGTAATAATACTATTGAAGATTTTATTCAATTTAATATTGCAGATATTTGCAGGGTTAATGGGTTGGTAGAAGTAGAAATGAATAGCAATATTTTACTTACTACTGAATTACATAAGAAATCTAAATTAGAATCTTGGGAATGGAGGAAGGGTGATAGAATAAGATTTTTAAGAAAAGGTATTAATTTAACTACATTTATTCCTTTGAATTTTACCGAAGTACTTGATTTTGAAATTCAAAATTATACATATCCTACATTAACTGATAATTCTTATGAAAAAGATTCTGCTGCTGCACCTGCATTTATATTAGATGAAAACGGTAATAAAATCCGAAAGAAATCAGAAATGGTGTTTTGTGTTGATGATTTTACTTTTGAAAAGGTTTCTACTAATACTGGTGATGTTAATTTAAAACAAATAATTGATGGTGGAGGTTATGTAGTTGTTGAAATATATCGTCCTAAAAAAGAAATTGATTCTGAAAATAGAATATTTTATGAATTTGGTGAAGAATATGCAATAGTTGGTGGATTACATCAAGGAGAAACACAACATCAATTATCTAATGGAACACCTGCAGAAGGAAGATTTAAGTATGGAGACATATATATAAGGTTAAGAAGTGTAGTTGATACTGTTTTCCCTGTCGAATCATTTTCTTTTTCTGATTTTTACAAAAGTAATTATTGGAGCAGAGGCAGGGTTGGAATAGTTGATGCAAATATGGTACAACAACGTTTTGAAACCAAAGGAAGATTTAGTGGATTAAAAATTCAAGACACCCAAACAAACGATTTGTCAACGTTTGGTTATAAAGATTCAATCACATTAAAAAGTAAATTCGGAAGAATAACATCAATAGAAGAAGTTGGATATACACTAAGAGTAAGACAATTATATAAAAGAAGTAGTATTTATATTGGCAGGGCAGGATTACGTCAGGCTTCAGAAGAAGGCAGGGATATTGTTGCTGTAACTGATAATGTACTTGGAACAGTTTATGAATCAGAAGCCCGATGGGGATGTCAAAACCCAGAATCTGTTGCTTCCAATGGTACATATTCATATTATGTAGATTTACAAAATGGAGCAATACTTCGTGAAGCAAGCAATGGAACTATTGCAATATCAGACGAAGGAGTGAAAGATTGGACAAAAGAAACTTGTAAAACATTATTGAATGAATGTGAAAATGTTGAAATATTTACCGGTATTGATAATAAAAATGGTAAAATATATTTTACATTCAAAGGTGATTATACCAGTTCGAGTAATAAATTTCTTGAAACCATAGTATATTCCGAAAAAGACAAAGAATGGGATTGTTATCTTGATTTATATGATGCAAGTAATAATGCACCGGAAAACTATGCTTTTATAGGTCAAACTCTTATTTCGTTTATACAAGGACAGCTTTGGCTTCATAATGATAATGTTTTAAGAAATAGATTTTATGGTGTTGATCGTGATTGGGAAATCAATGTAGTAATCAATAAAGAATGGAATTTAGATAAATCATTTAAGGTTATTATTATTGATTCAGCCGGAACTTGGGCATGTGAAGAAATCATAATTCCTGAAAACGGATCAAGAAGTGAAATGTTCAGTCGAATAAAATCAGGTAGGTTTAAAGGTGTAAAAGGAAAACAAATTGCTAAATTTGCAAAAAATATGAAATCATCAACCGGAACGGCAGATGATTTGTTGAATGGAAATGATTTAGTAGGTTTAATTATGAAAATAAAATTAGTTAATACTCAACAAACAGAAGTGATTCTTAGTAATGTTGAAGTAAAATCTTTAAAGGTATAGATTATGGGACCATTAGCATTAGCAGCAATAGCAACAGTACCTAAAATAGTAGGTGGTATTTTCGGAAAGTCTCAACACAATAAATATGCTGATATGCTTATGGGTTTGGAGAAAACCATGCCTGAAAGTATATTGAGAGCAGAGGGTTTGTATGAAGAACAGGCAACACAGGGTCTTCCTGGTTTTGAATCCATAAAATCAGATATTGAAGGAACAATGTCATCAACCGTAGCAGCCGGAAAGCAAGTCATAGACAGTCCATCTGCATTATTGGGGTTGTTGGCTGAATTATCAGCTAATGTAGCAGGAGGAGTGAGGAAATTGGGTGTAGAGGATGAAATGGCCCGATTAAGAAATAAAATGATGTTAGCTCAATTTTTAACATCAGCTAAAGCTCCTGCTGAAATGAGAATTGAAGATTTTGATATTGATAAACAAATAGGAGCAGAAAAAGAAAGAATGACAGGAAGTGCTGCATTGTGGCAGGAAATAACCGGTGGAATAGGTAGTGGCTTAACTGCCTATGGTATGGGTACTGAAATGGATTTTATGAAAGATAAACTTGGTATTATGAAAGCGTTTTGGGAAAATCAAGGACAAACAGGAAAAGTACCTACTCCAGGACTTTATCAGGATTCACCGATTGATTATAAAGAAGATTCATATAAAGAATTATTTGTTTAAATAATAAAAACATGCGTAGAGATTATAGTTCAAGAGGTAGATATTATGATAGGTTCAAAAGTGGAGCGGATTTTACATCGGGTGGAATTGATGCAGGTTTACAAAACTTATTAGGATCGCTTTCTCGTGTGAAACAAATGGAAATTGCCGATGAAGAATCTAAACAACAACAATTTCAAAAACTTATTGATGTTTCTTTGAAAGGAACAGAAGGAAGATTTCGTGAACAAATTATAGAAGAAAAAGAAAAACTTGATGAATATGTGTTAAAACAATATGTTGATTCAGGTGGACAGCTTAATGCTAAACAGTTGATAGATATTCAAGGTGCGAGAGAAAAACTTACAAGTCAAGTTGGTAGAGTTCAGGAAATAAAAAAATGGTATGGAGGTGCTGTTAAAGCTGCTGATTTGATTGGTGAGGATTATGCAAGAGAAGATTCATTTAAAAAAATAGGTGCAATAATAGAAAGTGGAAAAAATATTGAAGATATTTGGCAGGAGACATTGGGTTATCAGCAAACACGTCCGGTTGAAAAATTTGATATGTCTGAAATAAGAGATGATTTATATAAAGGTACTAAAGCGGGAATGGTTCCTGAACAAGTTAAAATAGACTATTCAGTCTCTACATTCAAGAAATATAAGTCTCAAATAGAGAAATTTGGTTGGAATTATGATGAATGGGAAAGTTATATTGGAACTGGTAGAATTCCTGTTGAATCGAAAAAAATAACAGAACCTACTTCATTTGAAAAGTATTATTCTGTAAAAGATGAAATAAAGATGTTTCCTGGTATATTTAAAGAAACTAAAACCGAAGAAGGACAATCAATTAGTACGGAATATCCTGTTGGCACTTTTGTTAGTTATCCACTATCATTTCCAATAGATGATATTGGAAATGTTGAAACTTCTGGAATAAAAGTTATGGTTACTGATAATGATGGAAAATTAGTTAAACCGGAGGATATTGATAAGAAAATTGCTGACGGCACTGCAAAGTATGAACCTCTTGTATTTTATAAACAGAAGTCTAAAGGTGGTGTAACTATTAATATGCCAAGTCTAAAGTTGGATGATGTAAAAAAAGAAAAAAAGAAAGAAGGTTTTATTCCTTATAGCGAAATTCAGGGTTATCTTATTAATAAAGCTGGTACAAAATATAAAACAATAGATGATTACATTACGGCTTCTACTGATATACTTAATAAAGGTTTGGAAAAAGATTTAGATAAGACAGGAAAAAACCCAAATTGGTTGCAAAAACAAGTTAGTAATGGTATAAATAATATATTTGGAATTAAAAATGATTGGAAGAAAATTACGGAAGAAAATAAAGAGAAAAACTTTGTTAAAAGAGCATTAAACCCTGATAAGTATCCTAAAATTGAAAACTATAAAGAAACAGGAAAGGAAGCAACACACCAATTAGCTGCTGAAATTGTAGATGGCGAATGGATAGTTTTCCCAACTATTATTCAGACAGAAAATGGTGAATTAAAAGAATTAGAATTAAGAGAAGCTCAAAAATATGCTAAAGATAATAAGGAATACATATCTTTTGGTAAAAACAAAGCACAGGCAATAGAGTATTCAAAGAATGGATTGATAGACCATACTCAGGGAAAACCGAAAGAAGTTCCAAAAGAAAAAAATCCAAATTATAGGGGTTATGATAGTGGAACATTACCTAATGGTATTAAATTTGTTTGGAATGATGAGATAGGAGATTATGTTGAAAAATAATAGTAATGTCAGACGAAAAAAAATATAAAGTTGTTGATTTTGAAGGAGTAAATTCTGATTCAATTAAATGGGATAAATCAAAGGATGGGTTTAATGTAATTGATTTTGAAGGAGTAAATTCTGATTCAATTAAATGGGATAAAAAAAAAGTCGATTTCGAAGATATTTCTGTTGGTGGTGAAGTTTCTAAATTTGATTTTTCCGATTGGTTGCCTGATCAATGGAAACCGGAAGTACGTGAAATGGATCGTCCGATGGAACAAGTACGTGAACCTGAGAGGCTTTTAGCTAAAAGGGACACAGAAGATATTGAGAAACTTTTGGCAGGTGGTGATCCTGAGAAAGACAGACAAAAATTAATCAAGGTCGAACAATATAAAGATAATTTCAAAGAATATTTTTACAGTAAAGAAAAACAGCAAGAGATAACAGAACTTATTTTTCAAGAGAAAGAGCAGCTTAAACTTACAGAAAAAGATGAAACACCTGAATATAAAGGTGATTATACTTCAAAAATCATGGGTATTGATGTTCCTACAATTTATGTTGAAGCTGTTCAGGATTTTATGACAGATTCATATCTTGCTTCAGTATTAACACAAACTGCTGCCGGAGTCAATGAAGGTTCGGCAAGTTTTTTCAGAAAATCCAATGGAGTAGAGAAGGCTATTAGTAAGAGTTTGAATTGGGCTACCGGAGGTGCAGTTGATGCTGGTGATGGAGTTTTAGGCCCAGTTGTAGAAATGTTTGAAAAGCAAGGAGAAGGTTTTCCTGAAGCTCAAGGTACAGTTGAACAAGCATTCAGAGAAGGTGGTGCAATAAATGGACTTATAGCAGAAATAGCTTTATTTCCACCTTTAAGAATGGGTATGGTAAATACTTTGACAGGTAAAGCTGTAGTTGAGTTACCTAAACTTCCCTTTGTACTTGGATTAGGTTCTGCTGCTGAAACATATCAACAAACAGAAGATGTCGGTGCTTCAGTAATAGCCGGAACAGAAGGTTTTACAACAGGTATGATGTTTGAGTTACTTCATTATCCTATTGCTCAAGCAAGAGCTATAATGAATGAGATGGGTGCAAGTCCAATGGAACAATTATTGGCAACAGCAACAATAAATTCAACCGGATTTGCTATGGTTACAGCCGCTATGGGTGGCACACCTAAAGAACAAAGACAGTCAGCTATGCTTGGTGGTGTTTTAGCCCTACCAGGCGTTGCACAGGCTCTTGGATTCAATGCCATGGCAAACTACCATACAGCTTCGGAGAGACTTTTAAGAAGGGTAAGAGATATTCAGTTAAAACCTGAACATCTTGAGAAAATGCGAGAACGTCAATATGAACTTGGGAAAAGTGATAATCCGGAAGATAAAATGGCAGGAGAAGGACTTGGACGTTTTGTTGATATTAAAGTTGTAATGGATAAGATAAAAGAAAATCCAGAACAATATATTAAAGATATTAATAATTCTAATATTTCACAAAGCACAAAGGATTATTATATTGGACTTGCTAAAAAAATATCAAGTGCTGAGTGGAACCGAGATATAACAGGTAAGGAAATTCAAAGATTAAGTAAGGAACTTTTTAAATTAAAAGAAGAAGGTGCTGATGAAGTGGCCATAAAGGATATTGAACGAAAATTGGAATTAGCAGAACAGCAACTTAAAGAAACTAAAAAAGTTTCAGGTGAACCGAAAACAGAATTTCAAAAGGAATATAAAAAAGAAGATGTTTTAAAGAAAAAAGAATATCAGGAGTATAGAGAACAATTTGATAAAATTATTGAAGAAGCTAAACTTTTACCAAAAGTACTTGTACCTGATGAATTAAAAATAGAATCAGAAAAAGATATATTGCTTAATGAAGCATTGATAAATGCAGAGATTGAGAAAATTAGCAATGAATTAGGTAAATTAAAAAAAGAGGATGGAAATGAAGTTCTAATATCAGAAAAAGAACATCAAAGGGAACTCTTTGAAAAATTGATTAAAGATATTAAAGGAGAAGAATATTTATCTGGAAAAGTACAAAAAGAATTAAAACCTAAAGAGGGAAAAATAGTTTCTTTAAAAGAAGAAGCGAAGCCAGTAACCGCAGAGGAAGTAAAGCCTGAACAGATTTCCCAAGTGGAGAAGCCACCAAAAGCCCCACCAAAAGAAAAAATAGAAAAGGAACCTTGGGAAATGACAAGGGAGGAATATAAAAATTCAGATAATGAATTATCAGAAGCATATCACTTCAATGGGATAGTAAATGCAATTGCCAAAGGTAAAGAAATACCAAAAGAAGTTTTAAAAGATTACCCTGAATTACAAAAGAAAAAAGAACCTGTAAAACCCAAAACCGAATCCCAACTTATTCAGGAATCAAAATCAATAATAGAGCTTCAAACTTTAGTAGGCCAAGGTAAAACAAGTATTGTAAATAAAGAATATCAACTAAAGTTAGAGCAATTAAGAAAAGAAGAAACTAAAAAATTCAAGAAAGCGAAGGCTAAAGACTTAGCTTCTGAAGCAATGAGTGATATTGCTGAAATTATAGGAGTAAAGAAAGGCGTAGAAGGCGAAAAAGCACCTAAACTAATGGAAGCTATCAAGAAGATGGCAAAGGCTATACAGCTTGAATTAGATGTGGTTGGAACTGAATTGGTCGAAGCGGTAAAGAAAATATTTAAAGGTTATGGGTATGAGTTAACAGATAAAGATATTAACGAAGCCTTATCTGAAGAAGTTTCAAAGGAAAAATTAATTGGAAAAGAGAAATTAACTAACATAATTAAGTTAAAAAATCAATTAACTGACTTAAAAAAAGGTAAAAAAGATATTGCCAAAGGTGTAAAAGAAATAACTTCCCATATTAAAACCAATAAAGGTATATTTGAAAAATCTGATTTTAACAAGTTATTGACCATAGTTAATAAAATAGCTGCACAACCTAAAAAGAGAGGTGTAAAAGGAGAACCATTAACCGAACAAACATTTTCCTCATATCTGAAAGAAGCATTAGATATTATAGATAATGCAACAGCAAAATATCAGGAAAAAATAATAGCGGAACAAGCAAAACAAGAAATAATTCAAGAAAAGGAAACTGTCAAAAAAACAGTATCAAGTGTTGATAGGGTGTTGAGATATAAGACAGAACTGGTACGTGGAAGGAAAATAAATGATTTATCCGGGTATGTTCGTTCTGCGAGAGAGGTATTCGGACAGTACAAAGAATTGAAGAAAAAAGAAATATCTCTTGAAAAAGAATTAAAAGGACTTGGATTTGGTTCAGAAGAAGCCAAACAAGATGCAAGAATAACAACAGAAAATCAATTTCTTGACCATATTGAAAAACAAAGAGAAGAAATTGAACAAAAGAAAAATTCAAATGATGAAATAATTGTTCGACAAGCAATATATGAAGAAATAGCATTGAATGATATGGCTGAAATGTATGGCATGGATTCAAAAGAATTAGAGAATCTTTATGGTAATATTAAACGAACACGAGATGAAGGTAAACGAATAGAAGCTGCTGAAAGAATGGAAAAAGCAGAGGCTCACCGGAAGTGGAGAATAGAGAATATTGAACTTGTAAAAGAAGGAGTTGGAAGTGAATATTTCAGGGCTGTTAGTCCTAAAAAGGGTACTCATTTTGGTATGAAGGCTTTGGCTAACATAATGAATACAAGAGCATGGCTGGGTCATATTGGAATAAAACTTGGAATAAGAGAAAAAAGAACATTATGGAGTGATCCCATTAATACAGAATTTGTCGAAGGCAAAGATGGTGTAATGGAGGGTAACCAAAAAAGTGAAAAATATAAACGAGAGAACAGGAAACACTTAGAAGAAGTTTTATCAATAGTTACTGAAGGTAAGAAAAATCCTGAAATAGCTAAGGATAAATGGTTGGCAGACCTAAGAGTTCGGAATAAAACAGGAGCAGAGGTTGTTTTTGCCGATGGAAGTAAAACGGAATTATACCATTCAAAGGGTGAAATAATGGGAACATTATTCATGCTCAGAGACCCATCTACTCATAAAGATTTTTTCAGGCCAATAGAAGATGTCAATGGGCACATGAAAGGAATGGGTTTCACAGAAGAAACAGTGAAAGCTCTTGAAAAGTATGTTGGAAAAGATGGTATAAAAATACTTGATAAACTACAGGAAAAAGTGCCTTATTGGGGAAAGTTGGCAGATAAGGAACATATAGATTTGTATAATGTCTCAATGATGTTACAAGAAGGTTTTATTCCAACTGAAAGAGCTGAAATGGCTGAAAAGAAAGTTGATATTAAAGGAGTACATCCTACTCCTTCTGCTTCCGGTGGACACATGAAACAAAGAAGAAAAGTAAGTGGCACTTATGATTATGTAGATATTTTCAATCTATATAATAATTATGTAAATGACATGATAACTTATACTTCTTATGCTAAAACAATTAAAAAATGGAATTCGGTATTTGGTAATCCGAAAGTAGCAAAAGGACTTGAACAGGCTTATGGTGAAGATTTTGCTAATATGTGGAAATGGCACATGAATAATATGCTTGGAAATGTTGATTTACAAATGGGGGGAATGCTTGATTATGTGTCAAGAGGTTTTCAAAAAGGAGCATTATATCTTTCTACAATGGTTCCAATCAAGCAGACTGTTTCTACAATGTATTGGGCTAATGAACTTAATTTAGGGGATAAGGTGTTGTTTACTAAAGACCTTCCTATTGTAATGGCTCAGGTAACAGCTAATGTTCCAGCTAAAAAAGCAGGAAAACCAATAAAAACTGTAAATACCGAAATATATGATATGTTAAATGAAACATCTTTTGTTTTACAAAGAAGGGAAAGAATAGATGTTGCTCTGGGTATAGATTTTCAATTGGATCAAAAAAGAGTAAAATTGATTGAAAATGATGGAAGTATTGTTGATACATATCGTAAAATAATGCAAGGGAAAGTTAAACCCTATACCAATAGAGCGAAGAAATTTAATGATGTTGTTGGTGGCACTATGATTGGATTAGCAGATAGAATGCCTATTACAATCGGAGGAACGGCTTATTTTAAGCGACAATATAAAAGATTATCCGGTAAAGATTTGACATTAGCTGATATTAAAAAAGCAAGAGAAGGTAATCCTGATAAACATTTCAAGCAAACTTTAATTGATTGGGAATCTATTGCTGAAACAACTCAGCAATCCACCAGGAGTACGAATCAGGCTCGTTGGAGAGTAATGAACCAATGGCATAGAGCAGGCTTGCAGTTTACCTCAGCCCAACATCAAATGATGTTAGCGAGGATGTATCACAGGAAAGGTTTTCAAAATAACGTAAAAAAAGGAAACATAAAACAAGCAGCAAAACACATGGAAGGATGGATGATGTTTGCTGTGCTTAGTCCTTTGGTATTTAGTTGTATAAATAATTATTTCAGGATTGATGATGAAGAAAATTTAGTAGAAAATGAACAAGTCTGGGATGTTTTAATTGGTATATTTTCTTCAGGTGTTCCAGGATTACATCAGTTAACTGAACATATAAAAGCTATTGCAACCGATAAACCCTGGGGTCAAGAGATTAGTGTTGCACCTGTTTTGTCATCAATAAGTTCTTTACAGAAACATGGTATTGAAGTTATAAAAAATAGTGATGATGCTACCATAACCGATGAAACAAAATTGGCAGCTTACACAAAAGTAGGAATGGAAGTATTAAGATTAAAAGGTGTTAATGCTCCAAAAGTATTAAGATTTTATAAGAATTATCGTGATATTAAAACATCTGAATTTCCTGTAAGAGAAGCTTTAGGAATTAATACTGATTATCTTGAAGGAAAACCTTTTAAAGATTTGTATAAAGATTACAGGGATATATCATTTTCCGGTGAAACAAGTGATGAATTTTGGGATAAGTTAAATTATATTAATGATCAAAGAGGAAAAAAGTTAAGAGTTGATTTTAAGGACCCTGAAATTGTTGATAATTATCGTACAATATATCATGCAAGTCAAATAGAAGATAATGAAGGAGCATGGGTTATTAATTATGTTAAAAAGTTTGAAAAAACTATTAATAGTAAACCGGAACGATATGTTAAAAATGTAGCTAAAATAGCTTATGTGGCTAATATAGCAAAAGATAAAAAAATAGATTTAGGGAGTTTATTCATTGATTTACAAAAGTGTAGATATAAATTAAGTGAAGAATTTATGACAATGATAAATGTTTATGGTGATCATAAATATGATTTATCAAAAGAATCAGAAAGAATAAAATTAGAAAATGATACGAAAATAGAAATTTTTAAAAATAAACAATAAATTTATTAACTTTGCATAAAATATAAAGACATGGTAATAGAGAACACTACACTATATTTAAAGTTTATGCTTGATAGCAACATACTTGCTTTATTAAGTAAATATGGGCTGTCTGTTAAACAATATGGTAATAATACTATAGGGTTTATTTCAGGAGGTATAGAGATATATTTAATAAAATACGAAGATGTAACATCACCTTCAACATTAAATATTGGAGAATTAATGAACTATTTAACAACATATTTGACATGACAATAACAGATTTAGGAGCACAATTAAAATTTACTCATAGTGATGGTTCGATTAATCTTTTAAACAAGTTTGGTTTAAATATTGTACCTTATAGAAATGGTACAATCGGATTTATCAATGGTGGAATAGAATTATCTATGATAGTTTATAGTGATGTAACATCACCTTCAACATTAACTATTAATGATTTAATGATTTTATTGAGTGAATATTTAACAGGATATAATGGAATAGCTGATCAATCCTTTGAGATAATTGCACCGGGTAATACAGGAAGAAACCAAAATGGTAATTGGAAATGGAAGGTGAATGAGACAACCTATAAATTGGAATTTCAAAAATATAAAAACGATTCTTGGGTAACTACCGAAGATACAAGATTTTAAAAACATGAAAAAAATAATTTTAATATTAACGATTATTTTACTTACGATAGTAGGATTTTCACAGAAAACGTATTATCAAACTGATGCTGATTTGTTTTCTGCATGGTTTCAAAGAGATATAGCTGAGGTAGGAAGTTATCCTTTGGTAATAATGGAAAATAAGAATTCAAGTAATACAGCACCTACATTACAACTTTGGAATAAGGGCAATGGTTTATGTTTAATGGTCGATACAACCAGCACAGCCACAGCCGCAGCCGTAGCCATAGCATTTGGGTCCATAGATTATGGTTTTTATCGAACCAGTGATATTATGTATTGGGCAATTGCAGGGACAGACATTTTAACAGTTAGTGCAAGTGGTTTAACAATTCAGAATGATGTTGATGTAATAGGAGATTTAACAGCCAAAACTATAACAAGCGATTTTCTTACATTAACCGATTCAGTTTTGAAGGTTAAAAACATACAAGCAATTTATATACCAGACCAAACAACATATGAAGGTACAATGATTATAGGAGATGGTGGGGGATCAATTTTACCGGCTGCAAAATATAATACTTTTTTGGGGATAGGAGTTGGTTTTTCTAATACGACCGGGAATTATAATAATTTTAACGGTTATCAATCTGGATATTCTAATACGACCGGGGCTAATAATAATTTTAACGGTTCTCATTCTGGATATTCTAATACGACCGGGAATTATAATAATTTTAACGGTTATCAATCTGGATATTCTAATACGACCGGGACTTATAATAATTTTAACGGTTATCGTTCTGGTTTTTCTAATACGACCGGGACTTATAATAATTTTAACGGTTCTCATTCTGGATATTCTAATACGACCGGGACTAATAATAATTTTAACGGTTATCAATCTGGATTTTCTAATACGACCGGGACTTATAATAATTTTAACGGTTATCGTTCTGGTTTTTCTAATACGACCGGGGCTAATAATAATTTTAACGGTTCTCGTTCTGGATATTCTAATACGACAGGGACTTATAATAATTTTAACGGTTCTCAATCTGGATATTCTAATACGACCGGG
>DAOUTP010000027.1 GCA_030626645.1 Candidatus Cloacimonadota bacterium | reverse complement strand
GGGTAGACATCCCAGAAAATTCAGAACAAAAGCTATTTGATCATAGCTCATTCGGTAAAGAATATACCGAAGTCAATTTTACATTGAATGGCTATAATATTGAAACGATCAGAGCGGATGAGACAGACTATCAGAAGATATCATATTGGAACGAAGGTAATTCATTAGAGGTTGGCAAACCGGATCTTCCCAAATTCACCAGGTTGATCTCAATTCCTGATGAAGGATCTGTCAGCTTTGAAATTATTTATACAGAAGAAGAGATCGTTAAAGATATAAATATTTATCCAGCTCAGGAATTACAAAGTGAAAGTAACAAGATACCTTTTGAATTTGTGATCGATGAAGATTATTATACATCCGGATCAGCCTTTCCGGCTAATATAGTGGAGATAGGAGAACCGGTAATACTAAGAGATCAGCGTGTTGTAAGTGTTTCAGTTAATCCCTTCCAATATGATCCTAAAGACAAGACTTTGAGGATTGTAACAAATATCGATATAGTAGTTAACGCATCCGGCAGAGGTGGGATCAATCCTAAAACATCTGATAAAAAGAAGTCACGCTTCTTTGAGCCTTTATACCAATCATCAATTTTGAATTATGATTCAGTAACAGAACGCGATGGTGAATATCAGGATCCGAGCTACCTGTTTATCTATCCTAATGATGCTGCTCTACTTTCCGAACTTGAGGATTTAACAGACTGGAAACATCAGAAAGGATTTAAAGTAAATTTAGCCAGTACAGCAGTAACGGGAACTTCAACTACAACCATAAAGAACTATATCCAGAATGCCTATGATAACTGGGATAACCCGCCTGAATTTGTCTGTTTTGTAGGTGATGTGGGTGGTTCTTATAGTATCCCAACATACTATGAAACCTATTCCTATTACAATGGAGAAGGCGATCATCCTTATGCTCAGTTGGAAGGAGGAGATGTATTGGAAGATGTATTTCTTGGACGTATATCAATATCTTCCATCACAAATATGCAGACTTATGTTGCAAAAGTTTTATTATATGAGAAAGAACCTTATATGGATGAGACCGATTGGTATGATCGCTCTGTTATGGTAGGAGATCCTTCCAGCTCAGGTCCATCAACGATCTTCACTAATCAAACTATAGTCGAAATGATGCAGTATTATGCTCCAAATATAATAGCAACAGAAGTATATTCCGGAAGTTATTCCAGTGCTATGGTCAACAATTTAAATTCGGGAGTAAGTTATCTTAACTATCGCGGCTACATTGGCATGAGCAATTTTGGTAATTCACAAATCAACGGTCTTACCAATTATCGTAAGTTACCCTTTGCTGTTTTCCTTACCTGTTCAACCGGTAGTTTTGCTTCTACATATGATGTTAGTCGACCTGAAACTTTTATCAGAGCCGGTAATGCAGGTAATCCAACCGGTGCTATTGCGGCAATAGGAACTGCCACATCAGGAACTCATACGAACTTCAATAATTGTGTAGATGCCGGTATTTATTATGGAGTTTTTGCAGATGGGATCTACAATCCGGGTGGAGCAGTTAACAGAGGTAAGCTTGCCTTGTATGAGCATTATCCTCAAAATCCTGGTAATTACGTAGATATTTTCTCGCATTGGAATACCCTTATTGGTGATCCTGGAGTTGAACTTTGGACTGGGATCCCGCAGGATCTTATTGCAGATTATGAAACAGATATTTCTCCTGGTACAACCTATCTTGAAGTAACAGTAACCGGCGATGGAGGAACTCCTCTGGAAAATGCATGGGTTACAGCATTGATGGGAGATGATGAGATATTTGCAACCGGCTACACAGATGAAGATGGCTATATTGCACTGGAGATCAATGCAACTGCAGAAGGGACAGCTAAGCTTACAGTAACAAAACACAACTATATTCCGCACCTGGGTGGATTTGATGTTGGATTAGTTGATAGATTTGTAAATGTATTCGATGTGCTGATCGATGATGATAACCTGGGAACATCTTCCGGTAATAATGATGAACTGATAAATCCTGGTGAAGATATCGAGTTGCGGGTAAGCCTGAAGAACTTCGGTACTCAGTCTGCAGAATCTGTTACTGCTACCATAACAACAGATAACGATTTTGTTACGATCACAGATGCTGTTGAAGACTTCGGCTCAATTCCATCAGGAAATGCTGTTTTCTCTACCGATGATTTTGATATTTCCATTGCTGACAACGTATTAGGCGGAACAGAGATTACATTAGCTATATTGATTGAAGATAATATTGGAAATATCTGGAACGACATAATCTACCTTGTAGTGGAGGGTGCTAATCTTGATGCCGTAGATTATAGCATATTAGATGGTGGCAACGGAATAATAGACCCGGGTGAAGTAGCGGAAATGAATGTTTCTTTACTGAATTTAGGCAGTGTAGCAGCAAATGCTGTTTATGGTGAACTAACTTCTACCAATAGCCGGATAACAGTATCTGATGATAATGGATATTTCGGTAATATTCTTGCTGGTGAACAAGTTTCTAATACAACAGATACCTTTGAGATAATTGCCAATACACAAGTTGTAGTAGGCACTCAAGTAATCATGGAACTTCATCTGTATAATGCTGATGGGTATGATAATACTACCCAATTTATTCTGAATGTAGGAGAAGTTACGGTAACTGATCCGGTAGGTCCTGATTCTTACTCGTATTTCTGCTATGACGATGGAGATATCAGCTATTTCAACGCTCCAACTTATGATTGGATCGAGATAAATAGTATTGGCACAAACCTTAATTTGTATGATCCGGGTGATACCGGAGATAGTGAGACATTCGATCTTCCGATCACATTTAGGATGTATGGAGAAGAATATGACACAGCTACAGTATGTTCTAATGGCTGGATAGCTCCGGGTGGAAGTACACAGGGCTCTTTTATGAACAGTCCTATCCCCGGACCACAAGGTCCATCACCTATGATTGCTCCTTTCTGGGATGACCTGAAAACAGGTAGTGGAGGTGTTTACTGGTATTACGACTCTTCATTACATATTCTAATTATTGAATGGGATCATATGCAAAGTGATTATAATAGTTCAGAAGAAACATTCCAGGTAATTCTATATGATGCAAATTATTATCCGACATTCACTGGAGATAGCGAGATCAAGTTCCAATACAAAGTGATCAACAATACCAGTGCTGGTTCTTATCCTTCACAACATGGTCAGTATAGTTCAGTTGGAATAGAAGATCATACTGGAACAGTTGGATTGGAATATACCTTTAATAATACTTATCCAACTGCTGCTAAATCCCTGCAAAATCAGATGGCGCTTCTTTATACAACTTCTTCCCAGTATTGGGGATTTGTTGCTGGTCAGGTTACTTTACTTGGAGGTAGCGGTAATGTTGATGAAGTAAATATCACTAATGGAGTTACTTTTACTAATCCAGAT
The DNA here is from genome assembly GCA_030626645.1 of Candidatus Cloacimonadota bacterium. Classification (GTDB taxonomy): domain Bacteria; phylum Cloacimonadota; class Cloacimonadia; order Cloacimonadales; family TCS61; genus Tenebribacter. The sequence goes on along the minus strand of DAOUTP010000027.1, from coordinate 9,696 downwards.
CAGACAGGTAATTACATTTATCCACAACTTCCCGGAACATATGACATAACGGCGAGTTTGACTGGCTTTACATCAATTACTGTGAATGATGTTAATGTTATAGAAAATGAGACTACATTTGTTGACTTTATATTGGAAGCACTTCCTATCCCAACTGAATTCATCAGTAATGTAGTTGATTATAACGATGTGGAATTGACATGGGGTTTACCAGAGTCATCAGTTAGAAATTATAAAAATGCAGAAAGATATGAAATCCCTTCATCAGATAATAGTCGCGAACTTATTGGTTACAAAGTATATCGTGATGATGTAGTAATTGCAACGATAAACGATCCTGCTATACTTACTTATTTCGATCTTGCACTTCCAGCCGGAACTTATGAATATTTTGTAACCGCAATTCATGAATTAGGAGAATCTTTGCCTTCTGACCTGGGAAATGTGACAATAACTTTTCCTGCACCTCAAAATCCAGAAGCTGTAACCCAATATGCAAATATTCTTGTAACTTGGGATGAACCAGCTACCAGGGCACTTACTAATTACAAAGTATATCGTAATCTGATCATGATCGCAGATGAAATTGTAGGTACTTCCTATCTGGATACTGAAGTAGAAAACGGAACATATTCTTATAATATCAGAGCACTTTATAGTGGCGATTATCAATCTGCTCTATCAACAGATGCTGTTATTGACCATATTCAAACAAATACAGAAGACATTCTTATTCCCCAAACGACCTATCTTGAAGGAAATCATCCTAATCCATTCAACCCGGAAACCAGTATAAGCTTTGCTTTAAGTTCCGATTCAAAAATCCTTATTCAAATTTACAATATTAAAGGTGAAAAAGTTAAAAAGCTTATTGACGGTCAAATGGATGCAGGATTTCATTCCACTGTTTGGGACGGAACAGATTATAATGGGAAGAAAGTAGCTAGTGGAATCTATCTTTATAGATTTAAAACTACTGAAATAGACCAAATTAAAAAAATGATGTTGATTAAATAATTGGAGGAGATGTGAAGAAGTTTTTTTTACTAACGTTGCTGCTATTTACAGTACACTCACTTTTTGGGATAATGGAATATCAAAGATTGGGCGATGGGTTGAGGATCATTTTTGTAAATGATGAAAATAAATTAGAACAAAGTGATCTTGAACAGATAATTGCTTTACCTTCCAGTAGTGTTGAAATTCTGGTTAATACTTGTGAAGTAGCTGAGTATTCTGCTGATGGAGAATTGCTTAGAACACATTTAACAGGTGGAGAAGATTTTATCGAATTACAGAAAAGTTTTGTAATGCGAGATCTCTATGCTCATCAGATTAAAATAAGCAAAACCAAAGAGGCAGATGGAATATCATCTGTATTGAAAAGTTTGGATGTTGAATTGAAGATGACTGATCCGGTTCCAATTCCACAAAAGATATCTTCAGCATTCCTGCCGATTTATCGTTCCATAGTAGATAACTTCGATCGATCTTATTTAAGAGATGCTTCAGTTGCTCCATCCAAAATGCTAATTATTACTCATGAAAGTTTATTGAACGATATACAGACCTTTATTGATTGGAAAAATCAGAAGGGAATTGAAACTGAAGTTGTAACAAAAGAAAATATTGGGAATACAAATGCTCAGATAAAAGCATATATACAAAATATTTATGATACATCAGAAGAGCCACCTGACTATATTCTACTTACCGGTGATATGGATAATCCGTTTGAACTACCCTCTTTCTATATAGTCAGCGGCGGTAGTGGAGATAGTAATGTTACCGACCATCCCTACACACTATTAGAAGGTGATGACTATTTTCCTGAAATGATCATAGGAAGAATGTCATTTGATACAATAAATGAATTCCAGACCATTATTGCAAAAACTTTATTTTATGAAAAAGAACCTTACATGGATAGTACACATTGGTTTGAGAATGCAACTTTAGTAGCTGGAAATTACAGTTCCTCTACACCTTATCCGACGACTCCTGTAAAAGCCACGAAATGGCTTCACGATAAATTGGTTAATTATGGTTATCAAGATATTGATGAATTCTATTACTGGCCTCCATATTATAATGTTTATCCGGGAACAGCTCAGATCACAGCTTCTATAAATGCAGGTGTTGGACTAGTAAGTTATCGAGGTTGGGGAGATGCCCATGGTTGGCATTTCCCGCAATATTATATACAAGCGTTTGATGACTTGACTAATGGTAAAATGCTACCAATAATGACATCAATTGTATGTAATACAGGAGATTTTGCTAATAGCACTCATGACCCTTGTTTCGGTGAAGCCTGGCTAAGATCGGGTAATCCAGGTAATCCACGAGGTGGCGTGGCATTTGTAGGTCCTTCTGATCTGAATACAAGTACAAAATTTAATAATTCTATATTCTCAGGAATCTGGTATGGAGTTTTGGATGAAGATAATCTTACTTTTGGAAGTGCTGTATTACGTGGAAAATATGAACTTTATGATAATTTCCCATTGAATAGAGAACCAGGTGGCGATGTTGAGTTTTATTTTAATGTTTATAATATTCTCGGTGATCCTTCATTATCCATCTGGACAACAGTTCCACAGGAGATTTCTTGTACTTTACCTGCAGAAGTTAATGTGGGAACGAACTTCATTGAGATAGATCTAACCAGTCTGAACGGAGCAATAGTAACTGCAATTAAAGATGATGAATTTTCTTCAACAGCTGTTGTAGAAGATGGGTCTGCTCTTATTTATCTTCAATCATTAACAGCCGGTGAAATTTTACTTACTATTACAAAACCAAATTATCATCCATTACAAGACACAATTAATGTAGTTCAAGCTAATGTTGATCTTGGTCTTGAAAATGTTTCTCCAGCAAGTGCCGTTGTTGCTGGAGCAACTGTGCAGCTTGATCTTACCTTGAAGAACTTTGGAACTCAAACTGCAAATTCAGTTTCTGCTGATCTTACTTCAGATAATGGTTATGTAAATATTATTACTACATCTGCCGATTTTGGTGATATTAATGCCGGTTCCACAGCAATAGAAGGATATGAGATCGAAATAAATCCTGATTGTCCAAATTATGAGATCGTTGAATTTGATCTTGGCATTTCTGATGGCAGCACAGCTAAATTCCAAATTATAGTCAGCAGCTTGATCTTTGAATTTGAGAATGTTATTGTGAATGATGAGAATGGTATCCTGGAACCTAACGAAGAAAGTGCTATTTCAGTTACTTTTAAGAATATCGGTTCTTTTGATGCAACATCTCTAAATGCTGAGTTGATAGCATTAACCGCTGATGTAAATGTGCTAACTTCCAACTTTAATGTTGGTAATGTAAATATTGATGAAACAGTTACTGCTGAATTTACCGTTCAGGCAATCGAAGACTGTTTTGTCGGGATTAGCGTTCCATTCCAAATAGATATCTCTGATACTGACGGACTTACAACATCCATTTATTTTAGTCTGGAAATTGGCGATGTAGACCAAAATGCGCCAACCGGTCCGGATGCTTTTGGATATTATGCTTACGACAGCCATGACCGGTTTTATGTAAATTGTCCTGAATATGAATGGATCGAGATTGATCCACAGGAAGGCGGTAATGGACAAGTATTTGAACTTGGTGATGATAGATCAGTAACTATTCCCATGCCTTTTGATTTTCCATTTTATGGTGAAGTAGCCGATAGTTTAACAATATGTACGAATGGCTGGGTAGCAATGCAGCCGACCTGGGAAACCTATTTTAGAAATTGGAATATCCCTTCTGCTCTGGGACCTTATGGAATGATAGCTCCATACTGGGATGATCTCATTGGAGAAGAAATTGGAAATGGGCAATTTGCTGATATGAGGATCTGTTATTACTATGATGAAACAGAAAATATTTTTATTGTTGAGTGGAACGAATGTATTAACAGATATGATATGACATCTATTGAAAAATTCGAACTGGTTCTTTATGATCCTGTTTATTACCCAACAACGGATGGCAACGGAGATATCCAGTTTAACTATCAATTAGCCAATAATCCTGATGCAAATAGTAATTATGCAACTGTGGGAATAGAAAATTTCGATCAATCCGCAGGATTACTTTATACTTATGCTAATATCTATCCACAAAGTGCCGCACATCTTCAAAATGAATTTTCTATAAAATTCACAACTCAGGAACCGGAATTTGCAGCTCCTGCAATTCCAACAGCAGATTTTACTGTTGAGAGAACTTATGGCATTGCTCCTTATGAAGTGAGTTTCATTAACCTCACATCTCCACCCTATTTTTATAATGAATTCATTTGGGAATTAGGAGATGAAGGTACTACTTCAGACGAACGGCATCCAGTTCACACTTTCTCTGATCCTGGAAGTTATGATATAACACTTTCAGTTGAGAATATTGAAGGTTCAGATGAGATAACAAAAAGTGGTTATATTAATGTGTTTTCAACTGACGGTTTGATCTGGCCGGGAGATACAAATAATAATGGTATCGTGAATGCAGAAGATATTCTTCAAATAGGTGTTTACTGGCGTCAAATTGGTAATGTACGAACAAATGCATCTCTTGTATGGGCAGCTAATGATTATCCTGGTGGATGGGAAATTGATGTTGCTTCATTGGCAGATTGCGATGGTAACGGTGAGGTTAATATAGCTGATGTTCTTGCTTTAGGTTTGAACTGGGGATCAACTCATGCAGCAGCTCAAAGTTTGCCTCCATTCAGCCCGGAAGAATTGGAAGCAAGTCGTTCAAATTTTGAAGAGATATATTATTCTTTAGGAAATTCCGGAAATGAGCTGTTGATCAAAAATTATATTGCTCGTGAATTTGGTATGCCGATAATTCAACCGATCGAGATAAATAGCTTAAGACAAAATTACCCTAATCCATTTAATCCTGAAACCAATATTTTTTATTCTATCATAGATAATGGTATGGTGGAATTATCCATCTATAATATTAAGGGTCAGCTTGTAAAAGAACTCGTGAATACTTCTATGAATGCAGGCGAACATAATATTGTATGGCAAGGAAAAGATTCATCCGGTAGAAAAGTAAGTAGCGGTTTGTATTTCTATAAGTTAAAAGTTAATGACAAAACAATCGATACAAAAAAAATGATGTTATTGAAATAGTAACACAAAGCTCCGTCTTTGTGAAGCAAAATAGAATAATGGAGAACGTAATGAATAAAACTGTGTTTAGTCCCGAATTATTTGGGAAAAGAATACTCTTTCTGATAATAATTGCTGTAATGATATTTTCGATATCCTGCTCAAATAGTGATTCAACAGAACCGGATGTAGGAAATCTTAAATTGATGTTCAGTCCAGCAGAACAAACTGTTCCTGCAAATACAGAAGCTGATTATATCCTTAAGGTTGAAAATGCTGAGAATCTATTTGCTTTTTCTGCTGAGATCGTTTTCGATAATTCAGTAGCAGAATTAATCCAAGATGCTGTAGTAGTTGGAGGATTCTGGAATACTGATCTGTTAGAATTGAGCATTGTTGAGGATGGCAGATTAAGCATAACGATCAGTTTACAGCAGACTGCAAATGAAGATGGTATTGATGGTAATGGAGATCTCTTCACTTTTAGCATTGAAGGTATTACAATTGGTGAAAGTGATATAACTTTTGAGAATTTATTAATGATCGATGAAAATGGTAATGAAGTTCCTAATTTTGATGAAATTGAAATCACTAACGGTAGATTGATAGTAGAATAGTATGCTTGGTTTAATAATTGGACTTTTATTGTTGATCACTTTTGGGATTTGCGAATTCCAGAAATGCAAGATCAGCAGAAAAAAAATTCCAATGATCATCCACATAAATGGAACCAGAGGTAAATCTAGTGTTACCCGTCTTATAGCTTCCGGACTTCGTGCCGGAGGGAAGAAGACGATCGCCAAGACTACCGGTTCTGCTCCGGCACTTATTTTCGAGGATGGAAGTGAAACTCCTATCATAAGACATCATGGAGCGAATATAAAAGAACAGATCAAGATCATTAAATTTGCTGCAAAAAGAGATATTGATATTCTTGTTCTTGAGTGTATGGCGGTTACTCCTGAATACCAGTGGGTTACAGAGCATGAGATTGTACGATCTAATATTGGTGTAATCACTAATTCCAGATTAGATCACCTGGATGTTATGGGACCCGGACTTAAGAATGTAACACGTTCCCTGTGTAATACAATTCCCAAACATGGTATGTTATTTACTGCCGAGAAAAAAGTATTTCCTATTCTTCAAAAAGAAGCAAAAAAAATCCACAGTGAGATTATTCAATCTGATGATTCTGGAATTTCCAATGAAGATATGCAAGGATTTTCTTATATTGAACATAAGGAGAACGTTGCCCTTTCTATGAAGGTCTGTGAGCATTTTGGTATTGATAGAAAAACTGCACTGGAAGGTATGTATGAAGCAAAACCGGATATTGGAGCAATGGAGATTTATAAACATACAAGCAAGGATAAAGAGCTTCATTTCGTTCATGCTTTTGCGGCTAATGATCCGGAATCTACTGAATTTGTTATCAACTCGGTAAAAGAGCTTTTCCCTAATACCCACGCTGTTGCTATTGTTTTAAGTACAAGAGCAGATAGAATATTCCGTTCCAAACAGCTTGTTCGTATGCTTAAAGAAGTAGATTATGACCATCTGTATTTGATCGGTGAGCAAACCAAGACAATATTTTCTTACGCAATGAGTAAAAAATTAGATAAGAAAAAAATTACTGATTGCGGTTGGATGACTGGAGTTAAGTTGACAAATTGCGCAGTAAAATTACAAGCGAAAGAGATACTTATACTTGGTATTGGTAATATCGGTGGGAATGGTGGTGTTATTGTAAATTATTTTAAAAAAAGGAATAAAAATGTTTGAAGTTGCAATTGATTACGACCTCATTCCCAAGTTTGTCTTGGGAATACAAAAATCTGATATGAACGTTACGAAGACAAACTTCGTAACGAGGTTCTAAAAAGGAATAATAAAAAATGTTTGAAGTTGCAATTGGTTTAGGAGTATTGATCAGCTTGTTCTTTCTGGAGACTTTTGGAGCAGCTGCTGGTGGAATTGTGGTTGCCGGCTATGTTGCGATGTCTCTACATCACCCCATCACAATTTTAGCCACGTTATCAATTAGTCTTATCGTATTTATGATTGTTAAATTTCTTGGAAATTTCATGTTTATTTACGGTAGAAGACGAATGGTAATAACAGTTCTTCTCGGATTTATCATTGGGTGGATGGCTAGATATTATGGCGTTTTTGCCAATCTATCATCAGATTACTCTGTTAACGTAATTGGATTTATCATCCCGGGTCTTATTGCTAATTCAATGGAACGACAGGGAATTGTAAAAACACTTTCTATCATGTTTGTAGCAGCTGTAATTGTAAGGTTTTTGTTAATATTGATATTCGGTGGAGAAATCATAGGATAAGGAGAATCATGTTTATTCCCAGTGCAAAATCAAAATTCAGTTTAGTTATTTTAATGCTAATTGCAATAGCATTATTTATTTGGGTAGATAATTCACGAGTTTTTGTGAGTGATAAATATTATGAAGAGAAACTTGCTGCATCTAAATTGATGCAAAGCGCCGAATTGGCTATTAAGGAATATAGAAATTCAGAAGGGATCTATATAGATGAAGTGAACGATCCGAATAGGACTGCTATGATCGGTGACAAACAATCTCCAATTATTACCGACCGGGGTGACCTAACTTCTAAGCTGACGAGCCTTAATCCGAATTTTGCAGCTGTGATAGTTGAGATGTTCAAAGAAGCAAATTTGAAAAAAGGCGACAAGATCGCAATTAGTTATACAGGTTCTTTCCCGGCATTAAATATTGCTGTGTTAAGTGCTGCAAAGGTTATGGAATTGGAACCTATTATCATATCTTCAGTCGGAGCTTCCATGTTCGGCGCTACTGATCCCGATTTCACCTGGCTGGATATGGAAGAATTTTTCATCCAAAACAACATTTTTGATTATAAAAGTATTGCTGCATCAATTGGTGGAGGGCGCGACCTCGGAAGAGGATTGAGTAAAAACGGGCGCGAACTCATAATAAAGAATATTAATAAGCATGATATTCAATTAGTTCGTGAGGAAACACTTGAGCAAAATATTATTAAGAAAATGGAACTTTTTAAAGATTCCGGACAAAATGAGATTGCTCTTTATGTAAATATCGGCGGTGGACTCTCCAGTATTGGCGCTACATTAAACGGGAGATTGATCGATCCTGGTTTACATCGATATCTTACATTAACCAATCCGCCTCTTAAGGGTACAATGCTGCTTTTTGCGGATGAAGGTATTCCTGTTGTTCATTTATTGGATATCACCAAACTCGCAGAAGATAAGCAGCTTCCTTTAGCTCCTGATCCGCTGCCCGAACCTGGGAATGGAAGTATGTTTGAATATGAAAAGTATAATCTAACAGTTACCACTATTTCTTTTGCAATATTAATTATCTTAATATTAATTGTGATCTTTTTTGATCATAATGAATTGAAGATAAAGGATGATGAGATCAATGTTTAATATGAAAAAGATATTTTTAGCATTAGCCTTATTGGGAATATCTCTCTTTGTTCTGGCTGCGGATATTCGTTATAATTCTGACCCGGCAGAGTTTCTAATTTACAACAGAAGAAACAGCAAGATCTATAATTATTTTCTTCTTAAACCTGCTGAAAATATCTCCTGTACTCTGATCAATGTTGATACACTTAGTGTATTATCACGTACAACTATAAATGCTGATTCATCATTGAATTATCAATATAAAGTTAAAATTGGGAATGAAGAATTGATTTTAGACAAATCTGCTAAGTTAAGTGAATCCAGCAGAGGTGTGAATGGAGAAAGCATCTCTACTTATAACAAATATGCAACAAAAATTTATGAGGAAAAAGTAAATTTTTCAATAACTAATATTTCGCAGAATGACCTGGTTTTCAAGATCTCCGGAAATAATGTTGTTACTTCCAACCAGGAGATAGATTATATCCGTTTCACTCCAGATTTTTATGGAGATGTAAAAACTCTGGTTCTCGATGAGAAAGAATATACATATTACACGCCCAAAGCTGATAAAATACAACTCACTCTTGAAGGACCAATCGTATTAAAGATAATTAGCCGTATGTTATTTGATACAAATTATATAAATAATTCAGGATATCGTTATAGTGTTCTTGATAACAGAGAGCTCTTTGCAGAATTTACCGAGAAAGCCTATAAATCTAAGAGAAATTGGGTTAAGAATGAGCCGGACATGATCCCTTCTACCGGTGACGTGAACATAATAAAACTACCTGCTGGAATACATAATATTTGCATTGAGGATAAAGACAAAAACAAAGATCTTATCTTTAGATTTTTTATAAATAAAGCATCAGTTGAGATTGAAAAACAATGAAAAAATATTTGTTCTTATTTATAATAATTTTTGCAAGTTCACTGGCAGCAAAGAATTTTACATTCTACCCTGTTATCACATTGGAAACCAAGTATAATAGTAATATTCTCAATCTCTCTCAAAGTGATCTGGATAGATTCGAAAGCGGGAATGAACCGGACAAATTCTCACTTGAAACTTCTGATGATCTCATAACTTCTGCAAAAGTAGAATTGAAT
>DAOUTP010000124.1 GCA_030626645.1 Candidatus Cloacimonadota bacterium | reverse complement strand
TGTGGAACTATTACAGTAAATGTAGATCCTTTTCCTTCATTACTTTGCAATTGAATTTCACCACCCAATAAATTAGCAAGCTCGCGTGAAATGGAAAGACCCAGACCTGTCCCACCGTATTTCCTGGATGTACTTCCGTCAGCCTGATGGAAAGCTTCAAAAATGGCAGTCTGTTTTTCTTCCGGTATTCCGATGCCAGTATCTTTAACACTGATCGCAATCGATTGTTTGTGCTTAAGACCGCTGTCAGACAGATCAATTTTAGGATCTGGAAATCCAAAATTAACTGATATGCTGCCTTTTTTGGTGAACTTGAGTGCATTAGAAAGTAGATTTTTAATTATTTGATCGATCCGTTGCTGATCTGATATAATACTTTCACTAAGGTTATCATCAATATGAACAGACAATTTAATTCCCTTTTCTTTAGTTTGATGATGGAAGGTCTTGTCTATGTTCATTGCAAGATCTGCTAGCAATACTTCGTTAACATTTATAGTCATCTTTCCTGCTTCAATTTTAGATAGATCCAGTATCTCATTTATAAGATGAAGAAGATCGTTTGCGCTGCCATAGATAATTTCAGCAGATTCAACCTGCTTATTTATAAGATTTCCCTTATTATTATCTGCCAGATCTTTTGAAAGAATCAGTAAGCTGTTAAGTGGTGTTCTAAGTTCATGACTCATATTTACTAAAAATTCTGATTTATATTTACTGGCGATTGCCAAATCTTCTACTTTCTTTTCAACTTCTTTTCTGGCAGCTTCGATCAGCTTATTCTGTAATGTATTATCCTCCTCGGTTTGACGAAGTGATCTAGTCATTTCGTTTAAAGAGATACTCAATTCATCTTTCTCTGATCTTGGTTTTATTTCTGTACTATAATTTCCTGACGAAACTGTTTTTGCATGATTTACAACAGTAACCATATTTTTTTGTAATTCTCTGAATGCCGAAGCTAACTGTCCTACTTCATCTTTGCTGTAATAACCTATCTCTTGCTCAACATCTCCTAAACTATGTTTTTTCGAAACTTCACTAAGAAGTTTTAAAGGCTGAGTTACTACCATACGAATTATTAAGATGATAGAAATTATATTTACAAATGTTAAGAAACTCACAAAACCAATTAATATTGTATTGGATTTTATAAAAGTTTTTTTATAATCTGATAAATCTTCCTGATATACAATTAAGCCAATAGCCTTATTATGAAAACAGTAGATGGATTTCATGGCATAATGATAATCATTTTTTTTAAACATTTCAATATCGATTATATTTTTATTTACCAGATAATCATATACATTATTCAAATTAAAGTTGTTGGAACTGGAATCGATCATCTTGTATTTTATCTGCAGAGTATTATTGTTTTCAGTGTTTTCTTCAGAATAGTATTCCACTATATGAGGAAAATCTTTTTTAATAAAGAATGCTATTTCATAATTATCAGAGGCTAAATACTGATTAATTTCCGAAAATGGAAAAAAATATTCAACCGAGCCGGCGAATTCTCCATCAGATGAAAAGATGGGAGATATTCCTCTAATAACTATACCTGATCGACCAACTTCAATACCCATTAGAGGTTCTTTACTTTCAGATACATTAAGAATCGAACTCCTGAAAGAACTCAGGTCTTCCCCACCTGTACCATCCCAGCACCTCAATAATGACCTGGCAGGTGGAACATGAAATTGAATATTTGCAGGTAAGTTTAATTCTTTGTTTAATTTATCGGTAATTTCGGTAAATTCATCAAACAACATGTTGCGGCTTTTTTCCAGATCACCCGTTTTGTTAAATTCATCATAAGCTTTTTTAACCAGTTCCATTTCCGAAATAGCAGAAGCAATTCCTAGTGCTTTCTCCGAGAGGATCTGTATTATTACGTCAGTGTTATCTAATTTATTTTTATTATTGCTTTGAATTTTCCGATTGAAGATCTGATTTAAAAAATGGGTACTGACCATGATCGTTACTAAAGAGATCAGTAGCACAACCATAAGAATTGGAATGGATAATTTTATGCCTATAGGATAATCATTAATTTTTTTCATATCTTTCCTTTAATTAAGACAATTGCTATCCAACATTTAAAAATTCAAGTATAAAAACTGCTCCTTTGGGTTCATTATTTTTTACAGAGATAGAGCCACCATATCTATCCATTGCTGATTTTACAATATAAAGTCCAATACCAGTATGACCCATTTTACCAAATTGAAAATCTTTATTGAATATCTTGCCTTGAATGTTATCAGGAATTCCTTTTCCTTCATCAGCAATTCTAACTTCACACTTTCTACCCATTTTATGGATGTCAATGATTATTCTTTCTGTACGGCCATGAACAACTGCATTTCTAATAATATTATCAAAAACAGACTCAATAGCTTCATCTGCCAAAATATGTGATGACCCATTAATTTGAAAATCAATTTTCTTATATTTCGAGATTATTTCATTGAGATGTTTATTTAAATTTATAGGTAATAGATCTTTTCGAGTACCAATAAAATTTTCCAATTGTTTCATCCGGTTGATCAATGTTACACTTTTCTCAATATATTCATATGATTCATCAAATATCTCAATATTCTGATTTTCTTTGAATAATCTAAATCCACTTTTAATTACTGTAAGATTGTTTAGTAGATCATGACGTAAGATTTGATTTATTAATTCTAAATGGTTCTTATGAGCCTCTAATACCTTTTCAATATGCTTTCTTAATTCAATTTCAATCTCCAAATTCTTCTTTTGTAAATAAATATCTAAAAAAATCTGTACCTTTCCGATCAGAACTTCGGGCTTAATCGGTTTAACTATGAAATCTACTGCACCGCTTTTTATACCTTTTATCTGATAAAAATCTGAAGAATAAACCGCAGAAACAAAGATTACAGGGATATATTTAGTCTTTTCAACCTGACGTAATAGCTCAATTGTTTCATAACCGTCCATATTTGGCATGTGAACATCAATCAATATTAGAGCAAATTCATTATCTAATGTACATCTTAATGCTTCCTGTCCTGATTGTGCCCTGATAAACTCAACTTTGAACTCATTTAAAAGAGTTTCCATTGAAATAATGTTTGCAAGCTTATCATCAACTATTAATATCTTTGGTTTTTCCATAATGACTCCTCAATGATATTTTAAATATTATGCAAGATTAACGCCAATAATCATTACTTACATTTTTTACCTTTAAGTGTATATGAATATAGTATCTTAGCATTGAATTGAGATTTAGAAAAAAACTAATGTTAAATAAAAGTGTGGCTTATATGGGACATTTTGAAACAAAATGGGACAATATTGTACTTAATATATTATTGAGTTTTTAATATTAGTAATTCAAATTTTAAAGATAATTGACACAATACAATCCATTTTTAAAATGAATATTAATAAAATTTGTTTGGAGTTATTATGAAAAGTATGACAGGATATGGTAGAGCAAAATACCATGATGAGATTATTGATCTGGAAATTGAAGTAAAATCGGTAAACAGTCGTTTTCTGGATCTTCGCATTAAACAGCCTCATTATTTATCATTTATGGAAGCTGATATTTCAAAACAAATAAATAAAATAATAATTCGCGGAAAAGTTGATGTATACATAAATCTCAATTTACTTAATGCACCTGATTTGGAACTTAATGAGGATATGGTTAAAGCCTATTGGAAATTATATAATAAAGCTAAGGAAATCGTTGGCACCGATGCTCATCTCCCCTTTGCCAAGCTGCTATCTGAAAAAGATCTGATACGGATAGGAAAAACAGAAATTGATGAAGATAATATGAGCGAGATCGTTATGACTACTCTGAATGAAGCCATTATTGCACATCAGAAAATGGCATTAATTGAAGGTGAATCCATGAAGAAATACTGTTTAAACTCTTTATTAACAATAAGTTCTGCCTTGAATAAAATTGAAGAAGAATTTCCTAAATATAAAAAAGAGATCTATTTAAAACTAAAAGATAATATTGAGGAATTGCTGGGTGCTTTCATAAAGGAAGAAGATCATAAAAAGCTGTTGCTGGAAACAGCGATATATGTTGAAAAGGCTGATATTACAGAAGAGATAGTTAGATTAAAGAATCATATAGATAAGTTTAATGCACTTCTGGATGAGCCGACAGAACTTGGTAAGAAGTTGAATTTTATACTTCAGGAAATGCATCGAGAAATTAATACAATTGGTTCAAAATTCAATTCTACAAATGTGTTTGATGAAATCATTCTTATTAAGGAAGAAATTGAAAAATGCCGGGAGTTAATCCAAAATGTCAGATAATGAACCAAAATTAAAATGGATTTCGTATCCATTCAAAGATTTTCCAGTAAGCTCTGTCCTATTAATTGCCTTCTTGATCATTATTAGCTTGCTGCTTTGGAAAATTACTGTAGTTAATTGGAATATGCCGCTTTTCTTTTATCTGGGAATGGGTATATTCTTGTTAAGTTTAATAACATATTTCATTCCAACAACTTATGAACTGTATGATGAAAAGATAACTATCCATTATTGGCTCATCAAAGCCGAACGACCATATTCTCATTTCGGTTGTTATTATATTGATAAGAAAGGAATAATGCTAAGCACATTTAAAATGCCAAGGAAACTGGACCCTTTCCGTGGACTTTCTTTACGTTTTTCTAAAACTAGAAATGAAAAAGAAGAACTTCTCTTAATACTTGAAGAAAAGATCGGGAATAAAGTATAATTAAATGTATGATAAAAAGATAGCTTTTACAGTTAAGAAGATACTTGAAGATACGCCTCATAACAAATATAAAATAAAAGAATTAGCCCAAGCAATTGGAATTAGGAAGCATAAATATAAAGACCTGATAGATACTCTCTTTAGATTAGCAAAAGATGGAGATATCAACCAGAAGAACCGTAAATATTATGCAATTAAACCAAAAAGTTCACAAAATATTACTGGAATATTTGATGCGACTACATTAGCGAGGAACAAATCATTTGCTTTTGTGAAAGCAGAACCTGAAGATATTTTCATCTCTTCAGAAGATACAATGAATGCCTATCACAACGATACAGTTGAAGTAAAAGTAGAATATCAGCGTAACGGCAAGAAATACGGAATTATCACTAAGGTTGTTAAGCGAGCTAATAAAAAGGTCGTTGGTACATTTCAGGAATATCATGGAAAAAATTACATTATTCCGGATAATTCACGGATTCACACAAATTTTGCAGTTAATGATATTTCAACTGCCAAAACGGGTGAGAAAGTTGTATTAGAAGTGACAAACTGGGGAAGTCGTGAATATGTTAAGCTTCCAGCCGGTAATGTGGTAGAAGTTCTTGGCATGGCAGGAAATCCGGATGTAGAGATTCTCAGTGTTATCATGCAGTATGATCTACCATTGGAATTTCCTCAAAATGTACTAAATGAACTCAATAATCTATCAGATGAAATTCCCGATGATGTTATCTCTAAACGTAAAGATCTTCGAAATCTGCTTACATTCACAATTGATCCTGCCTCTGCAAAAGATTTTGATGATGCGATATCTTTAGTTAAAAACGAGAATGGTTACGTTCTTTATGTTCATATTGCTGATGTAGCACATTATATCAATATTGGAAGTGAGTTATTCAAAGAAGCTGCAAAACGAGGAAACAGCTATTATTTTCCTAAACGTGTGATACCAATGCTGCCGGAGAAAATTTCCAACAAAATTTGCAGTTTACGCCCATTTGAAGATAAACTCACATTAACTGTTCAAACCAAATATAATACTGACTTTAAAGTCATTTCGCAGAGTGTATATGAAAGCGTGATCTGTTCAAATGCCAGGTTCAATTACGAAGAGATCGATGAATTCTTTGATGA
>DAOUTP010000189.1 GCA_030626645.1 Candidatus Cloacimonadota bacterium | reverse complement strand
GGTGAACTTTTTCATAAAACCAATTCACATTATGACATCACAATTGGAGCTTTGTCAGAAATTTGGGATTTTGATAAAGAGATCATCCCATCAAATGAAGATATTAAAAGTGCAATTCAAGTTACTGATTTTGAGAAAATGAAGATCAGCAATGAGTATCTGCATAAACCTGTTGGAATGAAGATAAATCTGGGAAGCCTGGCAAAAGGTTTTATAGTCGATGAAGTGGTTAAATATCTAAGGCAGCAAAATGTGATCTCAGGCTTTGTCAATGCTGGGGGAGATATGCGAATCTTTGGCAGGAAAAAACCCTTTAAGATTGGAATTCAGCATCCTAGAAGTGAAACTAATGAAATGATAGATGTGATAAATGTGGGGAATAAGTCGGTTGTTACATCGGGAGATTATGAAAGGTATTTTATAGGAGATGGAAGACGCTATCATCACATAATAGATCCGCTTACAGGTTATCCATCTCAAAGTGCTATCTCCATAACAGTTATTGCAGAAACTGCATTAATTGCTGATGCCTACTCTACAGCATTATTTTTGATGGAACCGGAAGCCGCAATAAAACTTGCAGAGGCAACAGATGGACTTGAGGCAATTGTATATTTTTTCAAAGAAGATAAAATTGAAAAACTAGAGACTTTAGGTTTTAAGGAATATCATTGAAAATGAAAAGAAAACAATTAAACACAGAGACACAGGGAACACAGAGGAATATTTAGTCTTCTTTATTTTGTGTATATTCGTGTAAATTTGTGGTTAATACTTTGTGTTTATGTTGTAAATAAAAGGGATTATTATGAAAGATAAAATTGATATTCAAAGTCTGGAAGATAAAAGGAATGTTATGATAAACAAAGTTGGCGTAAAGAATGTAAAATATCCCATAATTGTGGATGATCGTGAAAATAAATTACAAACAACAATTGCCGATCTTGACATTTATGTAGAGCTGCCGCATCATCATCGTGGAACGCACATGAGCCGATTCCTGGAAGTTCTCAATCATTTCCATAAAGATAATTTCATTCAGAGATTACCGGAATTCCTTGCTGAAGTGAAGAAAGCACTAAATGCAGATTATGCTTATGTGAATATCAGATTCCCATATTTTATGAAGAAAACAGCTCCAATTTCTAAAACAAACTCGCTGCTTTCTTATAACTGTTCTTTTCAAGCTTCTTTAAATGAAGAATTTAAAATGCAAATTGGAGTTGAAGTGCCGATTACTACTCTGTGCCCTTGCTCTAAGGAGATAAGTGAAAATGGTGCGCACAGCCAACGATCAATAGTAAATGTAATAATTAGTTATCATAAATTTATCTGGTTGGAAGAGATAATTGAACTTGTAGAAAGCTGTGCCAGTTGCGAGATCTATTCTCTGCTGAAACGTGTTGATGAAAAATATGTTACAGAAAAAGCTTATGATAATCCAAGATTTGTTGAAGACATTGTTAGAGAAGTTACATTAAAATTGCAAAAAGATGAACGAGTTGATTGGTTCAAAGTGCAATCAGAAAATTATGAATCTATCCATAATCATAACGCTTATGCTTGTGTTGAACATGATAAAAGAGAAAAATAGCCACAGACAAACACAGACTAAAGGATTAAAAATGAATATTAAAGAAGTTAAAAAGTTTCAACTTTTGATTAGGAATTTCCAATGAAGAAGTTTAATAAAAATCACAGACAGAAAAAAAACTTTAAACAAAGCCAATTCTGTATTAGTAAGCTTTCAGTCAGTGAAAGTCATGTGGTAAAAGAAAAGGAAATAATTAGCCATGAAGTTCACTAAGAAACACAAAGAAAAAGAACAAGAATCTTAGCGTTACTTTGTGTTATTAGTGGTAGAAAGATAAAATGAAGATTGAATATTTAAGATTGAAAAAAAGCAAGCTTTCAGTCAGTGAAAGTCATGTGGCAAAAGAAAAGGAAATAAATGAAAGTAACATCAAAGATATTTAAAAATGAATTTAAAGTAATAACAGCCAGAGATAATTCTAATCCTCTGGTTTGTCTCCAGCTTTACATCCGTATAGGTTCAGCCTGGGAAGATAGGGCAGAAGCCGGATACTCACATCTAACTGAACATCTTGTGTTTAAATCTACAAAAGCATTTCCACAGAATGCAATAATGAACAGAGTAACAAATTTAGGCGGATCTCTGAATGCATACACCGAGTTTGATTCAACCTGTTTCTATGTTACTCTTCCTTCCAAATTTACTGAAGAAGGAATTGAAATACTTTCTGAACTTGCAATAAATGCAAATTTTTCTAATGAAGATTTCAGCTCCGAGAAAAAAGTAGTTATTGAAGAACTTAAACAATTTAAGAATGAACCTGAAGATTCATTTATTGAAGATATTGCAGCCGACTACTTTACGAAAAATCCGTATAAGAAACCTATCATTGGAAATTTGAATTCGCTAAAGAAAGCAATTCCTGATTCTCTTCGCAATTTTTATAAAAAATATTATGTTCCAAATAACTGTTTTCTCGTTGCTGCTGGTGATATTAATGGAAATGAACTTGATAAAGTGATTGAAAAGTACTTTAGCAATTGGAAACCTTCATTATTAAAAGAACGCAAGAGAATGTGCAATCACTTCCCACAAAAGCCCCAGATTAAATATTTTACAAAAGATATATCCAGCAATATGCTTGCCTTTGTAATTCCTGACCTTGCTGAAACTGATCCTGATTCCTATGCGTTATCTCTTGCTACAAAAGCGTTTGCAATTGGGAAGAATTCAAGATTGTATACCAGATTGTTCACTCAAGAAAAGATTATAGATGGTGTACGTGTTCATTCTCTCAGCGGGATTAATGATGGTGCTTCTGTGATAATAATTATGCCCAAAAGAAAAGCCGATCTAACAAAGATCAGTAAAATATTCTTGGAAGAGTTGAAACAATTTTATCTGCACGGGATGAATGATATAGAATTAGAGGATAATAAGAAGGAATTGGGTTATTTCTATCGTTATACCTTTGAATACATGGAGTCCCTTGCATCGAGTCTGGGAAGTGAAGAGATTCTTTCTAACTACAAAAAATTCTTTGAATATCCTGAAATGATAAGAAATATTACGAGCAATGATATAAAGCGGATAATAAAAAGTTATTTCAGCAAAGAACATCTTTATATTTATTGCACAGGCAGAGACAATGTAAATAAGAATGTTCTTAGTAAACTTCTCGATGAAAAATATAAATCGAATAAAATTACAGAGCAAATGTTTTTTGAAACTCGTTTAGATAATGGGATGAAGATCCTGTTGAAAAAGGTTACAGGAAAGCCAACGGTAGGGATATCACTTTCTTATGAAGTTTCACAATTGAATGAGACGGAAAGAAATCTCGGGATCAACTACCTAACTTCTACTTTATTGCTATACGGTAATGAGAAACGGAATTATCAGCAGTTTCTAAATTATTGCACTTCAAATGGAATTAATTTTGGGATCAGTCCACAAAGTGAAACAACTCTGCTAAGTGCTAAATGCTTTAAAGAGATGCTTCCTTCAAGTGTGGAAATACTTTCGGATGTGGCACTTCGACCTACTTTTCCTGCAGAACATTTCAATAATATTAAACTTACAATAAAAAGTAATCTGGATAGAATAAAAGATTATCCTCAACATAGCTCAACACTTCTTTTTAAAGAAATGATCTTTGGGAAAAAGAGTAATCTTAACAATCGTTCCGGTTCAAAAACATCACTTGATAATATTACAATGAAGCAGGTTAAGGAATGGTTTGGAACGCATTATCAACCTGAGAATATGTCACTTTCTATTGTAGGTGATTTCAATTTTGATGAAGCCCTGAGACTTTGTGAGGCAAACTTTGCTT
>DAOUTP010000312.1 GCA_030626645.1 Candidatus Cloacimonadota bacterium | reverse complement strand
TCTGTAAGTTCCGATTCAAATCCACCATCGAAAACTGTTAATACACCATAAGTGTAGTTTCCAGTTGGGATATTTTCATCAAGATATAAAGTATCTATAATGGAAGCAATGTAAATTTGATCTCGATATATTTTATATTCAAGTATACCGCGACTCTCAAGTGGGAGTTCCCAGGTTAGAAGAATATCGTTTCCTTGTGAAGTTGTCGTCAAATTTTCCGGTGGATTTAGAACAACCGTAGCCACAACTGTTGCCGGTTCTGATTCTCCCTCATCATAAACTGCTGTTACTTCAAAATAATAATCTCCAGCTGCAAAAGGACCGAAGAAATCAAAAGGTCCGAATGTCCATAAATATTCAAGCAGAACACCCTCGAAATAGATATTATATCCAAGCAGGTCTCTTTGATTTCTTATCTCTGTTCGAGCTTCATTATCCCATTCAAGGCGAATTATCGAGTTATAATCGATAATTATTGCAATTAAATTTATAGGTGGAGGGAGGTATAACTCTCCTTTTTTTAGTATCACTCCTTCATCTCCAACAATAAAACCTAGATCTTCATTAACAAATAAAACTGAATTAAATTGTGAAAAAACACCAGAATCTTCAGATTCCCAAACTATTCCGCCATCGGTAGTATGAAGGATCGTACCGTTAGCTCCAACCACATAGCCATCAGTCTCAGTAGAGAAGTCTATACCGTAAAAGGGAGTTGGATAATGCAGAGTTGTCCAGTTATTAAGATCTGATGTAGATGAAATACAGCCATAACCATCCCATCGCCTTCCGGCAGTAACTCCTGATGTAGAATCAAAAAAATATCCATCATACAATTTGCCTTCGTTGTAAACAGATCCTTGCACAAAATAGAAATTATAAAAGCTAAAACTAACACCAGAATTTGTAGTTTTTCCAACAAATGGTTGGAAAATGGAGTTTGAACCAAAGACAAATCCAACAGATCCATCCACCATTTGAGCTCCTTGCCAACCACCACCCATATAGCCTGTCTGGGTAATAGACCAGGTAGCTCCCGCATCATCTGTTCTTAGTATTGTCTGATCTGTGCCGCCGGCAATGCCATTCCCGCTGATATCAATATCAACAGAGATGAGATTTCCATATACACCTGATGTAATAGATAGCCAGCTTTCTCCACCATCGGATGTGCGTAAAATGGTCGGTCCAGCACCAACTACAACAGCTGTATCTGCATTTACATAAGAGACTCCATTAAGGTTGTTTGATGTTCCGGAAGTTGCAATTTCCCATGTGTATCCACCATCAACAGTTTTTAATATCAACCCATTATCTCCAACTACTAAACCAATATACTCATCATAGAAATCAACTGAGTTCAGGTCTTGAGTTGTTCCCGAATTCATTACTGTCCAAGAAGCTTGTGCATATAAAAACACAGGCAAAAACAAAATCATCAGATAAAATAATTTTTTCATTTCACACTCCTAATAAATGTAAAAAAACAGTGAGAATAAAACGTATACGACAGTTTCGCTCTAGATAACAGTTAAATAATCTGGTTACTAACCTTTAGTGTGGTAACCAGATTCGCGAAAATTAATTTTAAAAGTTGCATCCAAACACATGTTTGGATGCAAAAGTATACCTTACTCCTTCGTCCTTCGACTCCGCTCAGGATGACACAAGCTCCAGTCTTCTCACCCTTCGTCCCGATTATCGGGACTACGGAGAACGGGCGCTAAGCTTTGACTTGGCAAGTAGGAAGACCATTATACAATTACTTTAAAAGCAGCATTTTCCTGCTTTTTTTGTAATCTCCATTTTTCATTTGATAGAAATAGACACCTGAAGCTGCTTGTTTTCCGTTATCATCTTCTCCATTCCAAACAACCGTATGCTTACCTGACGGAAGAATGTCATTTACAAGCTGTTTCACCTTCTGACCTTTAATATTGTAGACGGTCAATTCGGTGACTTCGGTGTTTCCGGTATTTAAATCAAATGAGATCTTTGTTTCAGGATTAAATGGATTAGGGTAATTGCCATTTAATTTTGTTGAGATTGGAATGATATTTCCATCAGCTTCTACAGTAAGGAATTCCACTATTTCAGAAGGGTCAGATTCCATTCCCTGCTGATTTATAGTTGTAAGGTAGAATTTATAAGTTGTAGCGGGAATATTTTCATATTCATAAATATATTCAATTCCAATCGTTTCGTCGATCAGTTCGAAGTCATCATCATCAATAGCAGAATAGATATTAAAATGATCAAAGTCATTCATTGCC
>DAOUTP010000326.1 GCA_030626645.1 Candidatus Cloacimonadota bacterium | reverse complement strand
GCTACCAGTCTGTTCCAACTTTAATGGCTGACATTTATGGAGATGCAATTACTGGTTCTGGATTCTCTTTTGGAACAGGTCTGATCTTTGAAAAATTTGCCCTTGATACAGCATTCACAAAGGCAACAAATGAGAATGACAGGGGTTCTTGGGGTATCCAAAATAATACTTACTCAAAATTCATATTCTCAGGTATCATCTATTTCTAAATTGGAAAGAAAACGTAATAATATTTAACTTTAGCTTTTTGGAGGATTGGAATGAAAAGATTTTTCCAAATTTTACTGCTGATATGTTTGTTTTTTCACATTATTTTACTTCATGCAAAACAAGCACCGGACTGGGTAACAAACAGACCAATTGATAATGAATTCTATATTGGAATTGGACATGCTTCCAAAATAAAGGGAAGTAATGATCATATCGAAAGAGCAACCAGTGAAGCCTTGAAGAACCTGTCTTCAGAGATCACAGTTAATATCTCAGGTGAAGTGGTCAGCAGTATGATCGAGAAATCCGGAATACTGGAAGAAGAGCTGAAATCGAAGATCCGCTCAACAACTGAAGCAGAATTAGAAGGATATGAACTGGTTGAGCAATGGCAGAATAAAAAAGATTATTGGATCTACTATCGTCTGTCTAAAGTAAGATATCAGGCAGCAAGAGAGGAGAAGATAAACAAAGCAATTAGTTTAGCTTTAGATCTTTTCTCTCAAGCAAAAAAGAGCGAGCAAAATAAAGAATATGACAAAGCTTTACTTCTCTTTTTGCAATCTCTTAAGCCAATTGAAAAATATATTGGAGAAACTCTTGAAACGAATTATCTTGGAAAAACCATTTATCTCAATAATGAGATTTATCTTTCAATTCAGAATATGCTTTCTAACATTGAGTTAAAACCAATAACGAGTAATATTGAAGCAAAAAGAAATAAATCCGTAAAACAACCAATTAAAGTTGAAGCATTATATTTTGATGCAGAACAGATTCCAATTCCTAACTTACCAATTTTGTTTAGTTTCAAGCGTGGGGAAGGTGACTTGATCTCAAATGTAAAAACTAATATGAATGGAATTGCATCATCAAAGATTAGCAAAATAACTTCTTCTGAGAAAATGCAAATTCTCAATGCAGAATTAGATATTTCAAAACTAATCAATCAGGACAGTACTTCTTTTGTGTATCAAAATATTCTAAAAACATTCCCAATACCATCAACCCGGATCATTTTGAATGTAACTGGATTACTCATTTTTATTGAGTCCGAAGAAATAAATTTAGGCAAGGAGCTCGACGTTCTTCATATTGAACCTAAGATCAAGGAAAGTTTCTCTGAAAAGGGTTTCTCTTTTACAGATGATATGAGTATGTCGGATATTTACATCACGATAAAAGCAAGATCGCGAGAAGGCTCAGAAATGTTTGGGATGTATTCAACTTTTGTTGATGTAACAGTTTCAGCATTTGAGATGAGTTCAGGAGAAGAGATCTATAAAAATGTTTTCAATAATGTATCAGGACAGGGCTTGGATGCTGAGAAAGCAGGTCTTAAAGCGTTTGAAAATGCAGCAGGGAAAATATCTGAAAATATGGTTCCAAAGATCATTCAAACTGCTGGTCAATGAAAAATAAAAGGCAAACGATCAGGTTAACAAAACTCTATAAGAAGTGGTATGCACTTCTTATCGCATCGCTGCTTCTTACATTGCTGGTTAGTTTTTTCAGCTCAACTCCCTTCTTAAAAGATACAGAAATGAAAATGCTGGATTATCGTTTCCAGCTTGATCCAGTTCCAGAAAAAGCCGATACAAATATTGTAATTATTGCAATTGATGATGGCAGTCTGGATTTTTTCAGTGAGAACGGAATTTCATGGCCATGGCCTCGTTCATTTTATGGATATGCTGTTAACTTCCTCACCGAAGCCGGAGCTCGATCAGTTATTTTTGATATGCAATTTTATGAGAAAGATATTGAGAGAGAAGAGACAACTGCTTTAGAAACCGATAACATTTTTGCTGATGCGATCAAAAATAACGGGAAGGTCTATCTCGGTGCACAATTTCTCAAAGATGCAAATTATATTCATCCTAAAGTTAAAGAATTTTCTGTTGCTGACCAACAAACAGACCTTCCACCCTTTCAGGG
>DAOUTP010000235.1 GCA_030626645.1 Candidatus Cloacimonadota bacterium | reverse complement strand
TGGCTTCAAAACGATTCTGATGTAGTATTTACAAATAATACAATTGCCAATAATGAGGCAAATGGTGTAAATGCATATCCATTCTTTATTTTAAGCGCAGAACCTATCATCAAGAATTGCA
This sequence comes from Candidatus Cloacimonadota bacterium, assembly GCA_030626645.1. Taxonomy (GTDB): domain Bacteria; phylum Cloacimonadota; class Cloacimonadia; order Cloacimonadales; family TCS61; genus Tenebribacter. Next base: position 2,996 of record DAOUTP010000235.1, on the reverse strand, counting down.
TTATCATCGATAGCAATCCAATTTTCTTTGCTTCCGTTACAATAGATGTAACATATACCTGTATAAGTGGTGGATATGAAGGTATAGGAAATATTGATGAAGATCCGCTCTTTGTTGCACCAACAGCAGGAGAAGGAACAGGATATGACGGACTTGCTGCATCATGGTGGCTGCAGGAAGATTCACCTTGTATAGATGCCGGTGATCCTGATGTAATGTACAACGATACAGATGGAACAAGAAACGATATGGGTGCTTATGGCGGTCCTACTCCTTATGAATTGGAGCCAACAGATTCTGATGATAACACTGTAAATGTATCTGCTATTAACTCAATCTCTGTCTATCCAAATCCATTCAACCCAACAGCTAATATTGCTCTTTCAATTAATGAAAATGATATTCAACAGCCTGTAACAGTTAAAGTATTCAACATCAAAGGGCAATTGGTTAAAACAATTGTGAATAATGAAGTTGTCCAAAATACAAACTTTGTTTGGAACGGAAAAGACAACAATGGCAATTCTACTTCCAGTGGAATGTACTTTGTGAAGATGAAAACTGTTACTTCTGAAGTTTCAAAAAAGATGCTGTTGATCAAATAATTAATAGAATCTTTCTACTAAAAAGGGAACTGTTTTTTACAGTTCCCTTTTTTCTTACTCAGATTAAAACTATTTACGTATATGGAATGAGATATGCATAAATTATATGAGTTAAATAATTATAATAAGGAGTAATAGATGTTAAGAATAAAAAAACTGATTCTTGTTTTAATCTTCACAAGTATACTAACAGGGCTTTTTGGTGCTTATCTCACAGATCAGCCACAGATTCTCACTCAACCTGATGGAAAAATACTGCATTGTCTTGCCTCAGGAGATGAATTCCACAATTGGCTGCATGATGAAAACGGATATACAATAATTCAAGATCCTGATACAGGATATTTTGTTTATGCCGACTTGATAGATGAGAAACTGGTTTCTACCAGCTACACAGCAGGTCAAATAGATCCCACAACTACAGGCTTACAACCAGGATTGAATGCAAAACCGGATGGCTTCGAACGTAGAGTCGAAGAATTCAATAAAATACTGGCAGATAGAAGAAACAGGGTTTCCACGATCGGTGATCTGAACAATCTTGTTGTGTTTATCCGGTTCTCCGATCAAACAGAATTCACTGAAACTTTAACCCTATATAATAATATGTTCAATGCTGCCGATGAAAGCTCAATGTATCAATATTTCGATGAAGTATCGAATGAACAGCTCGATATAACTTCTCATTTCTATCCCGAGCCAAACGGCAATCTTATCATTTCGTATCAAAGTCCGAATCCACGCAGTTATTACGAGGTTTATAATGTTGTGACTAATCCGAACGGTTACCAAACTGACCAACAGCGTACTCAAAGGGAACATGCACTTTTACAAGCTGCAATCCAATTTGTAGAAGCTCAAATCCCTCCAACTCTGGATCTGGATAATGATGATGACGGCTTAGTGGACAATGTTTGTTTCATCATCAAAGGTGGCACTGGAGCATGGGCTGATCTACTTTGGCCCCACATGTGGGTTTTATATTCACTTGATGTATACATTCACGGTGTGCAAGTGTGGACATATAATTTTCAACTTTCACAAAGTTTGAACAGTAGTGGAGTGGGAGTATTATGTCATGAGATGTTCCACTCCCTGGGCGCACCCGATCTTTATCATTATACAAGCAACGGCATCTCTCCCACCGGCAGTTGGGATTTGATGTGCGCAAATACAAACCCACCCCAACACATGACCACCTGGATGAAATATAAATATGGGCTCTGGTTCGATGAAGTTCCTGAAATAAACACAACTGGAACCTATACTTTGGAACCAGTCGTTGATTCCCCTTACAGTTGTTACAAGATTCCTTCTCCGAATTCTAGTACAGAATTCTTCATGGTGGAATATCGAAGAAGAACTGGGTTATTTGAGCCCAGTCTGCCTGGAGACGGCTTGATCATATACAGGATCGACCCGACCCTGGATGGTAATGCATCTGGTCCTCCGGATGAAGTTTACCTCTTCCGTCCCGATGGAACCATGACCAATAACGGCACCGTGAATCAAGCGCATTTTTCGGCTGATGTTGGCAGAACTGAATTTAATGACAACACAAATCCTGCTGGATTCCTGCAATATGGTTCACCGGGCGGGATCTTTATTTCCGAAATCGGTTTTGTAGGTGATACAATCGAATTTACCTTAAATACAGGACTCATCCCAATGTTTGAGACCAATGTGCAATCAGGACCCGCCCATCTAGGAGTTCAGTTCACAAATACATCATATCCTGCCAACGAAATCGATAGTGTGGAATGGGATTTTGATGGTGATGGAGTTTTTGACAGTACGGAAGAAGATCCTTTTCATCTTTATACTGAACCTGGAGTATATGATGTAACTCTTAGAATTGAAGTTGATGGAGAATTCGGTGAAATCACGGTTGAAGATTATATAACTGTTACAGATGGTTCTTCTGTTAGTGGGAATCTTTCTGGCGTATGGGTACCTGATTTTAGTCCATATATGATTTCCGAAGATATTGTTATTGCAGAAAGTGATGAACTAATAATTACTGAGGGAGTTGAAATTATTTTGGCTGAAGATGTACAATTACTAGTTAATGGACTTCTTGTGGCAGATGCTTCATCTTCACGAGGAGAACCAATTATTTTCAAATCAGAATCTTCATGGAGCGGTATACGATTCTTTGATACTCAAGAAAATAATGCTATTGTTAATTGCGAGATTTCTAATGCTAATCTTTCTGCTATCTTGGTAGAAGGTAATTCAAAAGTTGATGTTATCGGATGTAAGATATTCGATAATACAAGTACTACGCTTGGAGCGGCATTTGAAATTGTTGGATCCGATGATGTCCTGATCTCACAAAATCTAATTGCTAATAATTTCAGTACAAATTCTGTAGGTGGCATAAAATGCAAT
>DAOUTP010000081.1 GCA_030626645.1 Candidatus Cloacimonadota bacterium | reverse complement strand
TTTGAACAATCACATTGATATTTTACAGGCGCAGTTTCTTTCACCTCAGGCTCCAAACCTTTTAAAATGAACTTAGATATTATATCCTCGATAGAGTGTCCCATATCCATCATATCGGTGAGATTAGGGAATTTTGCTAGGTTCTCTTCTATCTTGGAAATTACATCTCCCTTAGTTTCCGGTAAAACTTGAATAATGAATCCACCAGCTTGTTTTATTGTTCCATCCGGCATAACCAAAACACCAAGTCCAACCGAGGAAGGGATCTGTTCCGACTTTGCAAAATAAAATGTGAGATCTTTAGCAATTGTGCCATACTCCAATTCTATCTGCCCGATGTACGGACTTTTCATACCCAGATCTTTAATGATAGTTAGAGTTCCATTTCCGATAGCATTTTGAATATCAAAAGTTTTTGTATGCTCATTTAATGGGATTTCAACTTCCGGATTCTTTGCATACCCTTTTGCATTGCCATTCTTACGGGCAGTAACGATTGCAACTCCTGCAGGACCGTCACCATCTATCTTTAATGTAATCACATTTTTATCTGATTTCAGATCGGCAGCCATCATGAGTGTTGCACTTATCATTCTTCCCATTATTACAGAATTAGTCATTGATAAATGATGAATAGTAACAGCTTCCTGCACGGTTTTGGTTGCATCGATCGCAAAGAAGCGGATACTTTTATCTTTGGTAATTCCTCTGATTATTCTATCCACTATTTATTCCTCATCTTAAGTCACTTCGGTTTATAACATATATTTGTAAATAAAAAAACGCCGACCAGCTAACTGATCGGCTTTATAATGGCGGGAGCGACGGGACTTGTCTGGTCTCCTATCCCCTACTTATAAGGAATCTATAATTAACACTTTTAAGATTGCACAGAGTACTCTCTTTTCAGGTTCGTCATTCAACTTAAGTAGATTGTTTAGTGAAATTACCTCTTATGCACATTACATTGAAAGATAATGTGATCAAATAATACTGAATGCTCGAAATCCTAAGAACTTTATAGAAGTGGGAAAAGAATTGATAATATCTAAATATGCAGAACAAGTAAAAACCCAGTCATTACAAAATTATATTTATTTAATAATATTATGCATGTTTTATTCCCTTCTTGCAACTAATAATATAATGTTTACATAATGAAATAAAAAAAAGGGAACTGCAAAAAGCAGCTCCCTTTTACTATCAATATTATTTTTCTTATTTAATCAACAGCATTTTCTTAGAAACTTCAGATGTTGCTGTCTTCATCTTCACAAAATACATTCCACTGGAGGTAGAATTACCTTTGTTGTCTTTTCCATTCCATACAAAGTTTGTATTTTGCACGATCTCATTATTCACAATTGTTTTAACAAGCTGACCCTTTATGTTGAATATCTTAACTGATACAGGCTGCTGAATATCATTCTCATTTATAGAAAGAGCGATATTGGCAGTTGGATTAAATGGATTTGGATAAACAGAGATAGAGTTTACAGCGATCACATCAACTGTGTTGTCATCAGAATCTGTTGGCTCCATTCCATTAGGACCACCATAAGCTCCCATATCGTTTCTAGTACCGTCTGCATCGTTGTACATTGCATCAGGATTACCTGCATCGATACAAGGTGATCCCACCTGCAGCCACCAAGATGCGATCAGACCATTATAATCTGTTCCATCTCCTTCTGTTGGTGCTACAAAGAGTGGATCTTCATCAATATTTCCTTCACCTGCAAATCCACCAGTTACACAACTATATGTAATTATTGGTGTACTTTGTGGGAAATATATTTCACCGCTATCAATGATGATCGAGTTGGTAATAACCGGAACCGAATTCATCAGAAACATCAGATATGGAGTTGTACCATTATTATTAGTTGATAAATTATTTGCGATAGTATTATTAGTTATTATCGCATTAGAACCATTTGATAAATTAAATGCACCCCATTGTCCTGTATTATTCACGATCACATTATTTGTGATCTCTACAGAAGATGTATTACAGATTATACCAGCAGTATTACCGGAATTTGTATTGTTGGCAATAATATTTTGTGAGATCAAAACATTATCGGATCCAATGATCTCTATAGCAGAACTATTGTTTTCAAATATCTTACAACCAATAATATCAACCTTAGAGTCACCTTCTACTTTGATAGCGGAAACAGAAGCATCAGATATTTCGCAATTCACAAGAAGATTATCTTCAAGTGTGTCGAAGAACCTTATACCATTCCATGAAGTTTCTGAACTGAACACAATAGGTTCACCTCTTGTAGATGAAGCATCAGCTAACAGAAGTCCATTAATCACAAATTGCATATCCGTAGCAAATTGTAATTCAACACCAGGGTTTATTATTAGTTCATCACCTTCAGCAATATTAACATCACCTGTTATGTTGTAAGTGTTTTCTGCATGCCAGATACCGGAAAGAGGTCCATAAATATTAGAACCATCATTAACTGTGATATAATTTTCAAGAGTAATTGTATCACTTTCACCATCAAGATATACAGTAAGAGAAACATCATAGCTTCCAAATTCAGTGTAAAGATAATAAGGATTTTCCTCTGTGCTATCGATTTGACCATCACCATCAAAATCCCATTCCCATGCGTCTATTACTCCTGTGGCTGGAGTTGACATACTTGTAAACTGTACACCGAGATCTAATGGACCAACTTGTACATTAGATGCAAAATTAGCACCAAGCATAAAAGATGCAATTGCTTCCGGAACCATATCCAAAGCTGGTTGGTAATCATTATCACCGTACATTAAGATATTGCTAGCTCCTATAACTACAAAGAAAGGGACATATCCATTTCCAAAATCCCCCAAATAGCCATAAACTTCTGTCGAGTATGGCATATACACACCTATTTCAGACCAATCGTAAGTGGCAATGTAATAAACTTCGTCAGGATTTTGTGTGTTCCACCAAGATTCCATAAACGGCGCCGCCGCTGTGCAGCCACCTCACCAACTTTCTCCCCAGAAAATAACGACAGCTTTACCTGCTTCAGTCAATTCGTGGATAGAATGATCTTCTCCATTACTGTCTGTCCATGAATAATCATCTGTAATTGGTTCTCCAACTTGCCAAACTGCAAAAAGCTGTGAACTCACAACTAACAAGCAAAGAAAGGCCAAAATAAGAAATTTTCTCATAATTTCCTCCTTAATTTTTTCAATATTTCAATATATAAATTTATTTGATCAAAATCATTTTCTTAGTTGAAGTAAAGTTGCTAGACTTCATCTTGTAGAAGTATACACCGCTTGATACAGATTTATTTGAATTATCTCTGCCGTTCCATGTTACTATGTGATCACCAATTTCTATTACTTCATCCACAAGTGATTTAACAAGCTGACCCTTTAAATTGTAGACGTCTATTGTAACATTACCTGTCTCATTAATTGAATAAGCAATATTTGTAACTGGATTGAACGGATTAGGATAATTGCTTAGAAGTTTTGTTGTAACTACTACTTCATCATCAGCGCCAACAATTGCTTCAAGTACAAGATCTACATCTGACGTAGTAGCACCTTCATCAACAACTACGCCTGCTACTATATCTGGCTCATAACCATCAAGAATAGCTGTTACATCGAACGTACCCGGTAAAATTTCAATTTCATAAAAACCGGTATCGTCAGGATTAACAGTCATATAAGCTGCTGTTACTTGAACATCTTCCACGTCTCCAGTTCCACCTTCCAGGGTTACTGTACCTGTAATATATCCAGGATCAGGAGAACTATATGGACCTACGACCATAACATCATCTAAGTACCATTCAGTGATATTATATGAATCACCATCAAATACCCAGGCAATTTGGAAGGTTGCTGAACCTACATCGGGAGTTGTAACAGTTTCAACAACTGTTGTAGCAGGAATGGAAGCAGGTGGGATTACCAGTACATTATTCCAGGTAGTTCCATCACTTGTAGTTTGAACGTATAACGCATAATCCCCATTATAATCAGTTATAGTATGTTTGAATTCCAAATCCAATTCTGATGCACCGGAAGTATCCAGAATAGGTGAAATTAATCTTTGTGTTGCTACAGTTGAAGGGTAGTAATAGAAGCAAGCTTCTGGAGCAATTCCACCTGCAAAGTTACTTGTGCTCTGATACCAGTTGATTTCACCGGAAGTTGAGGTTTCTGTCCATCCTGCTGGTAACCAGGTGCTAAAATCTTCCATAACAAGAGTACCGCCAGCATTTAGAAGAGCAGTATTAGAAGTTGCAACACCACCATCGCCTATGGTATTGTATGCTGTAACTTCATAGTAATAATTAGCAGCACCAGGAATAGTTGTGTCCCAATATTCTGTAAGTAAACCCGTTACCTCAAACATAGCTCCATCATTTCTTTCGATGTGGTATCCAAGAATAGCGTTATTAAAAGCACCGCCGTTTAGACCGGTTGTAGGAGTTGTACATGTAAGGTGACCATGACCAAATTCACCAACAAGTAGAAGATCTTCAACAACATTAGGAACATCTTCACCAATCCATACAGCAACAACAACTGGGATACCTTCCCCGGCATCATTGAATCCAACAACTTTATATGCATAAGTGTCAGAAGATGGAACAGCTGCATCTGTATAAGATCCAGCACCACCAATTGTTGGTGAAGAGTCTGTATAGATCAATACATCATCACGATATACTTCCATTCCATCAAGATCTGTAAGAGTTGCACCACCAACTGTCAGATCTGGGCAAACCCAATCAATAACAGCTTCAAGAGCACCACCGGCATCTGGTGTTACAACAACATCTGTAGGTGCAAAAGGTGCATCTAATGGAGCTGAGTCACCTATTTCATAACCAAACAGCAGGCCTGGAGAACCTTGAGCTAAACCACCAAGAGTGATCTTTCCAGGAATGAGATTCGCCTCAAGGAACAAACCACCTGCAATATAAGCTCCCAAATCACCGCTTACACTGTGAGTTTCACCTGTAAGAGTAAGAGTGTTTAGGTCATACTGTTCAATCTGACATCCTAACCCAGATGATGTTCCAGTGAAGATCCATAGATACGGTCCGCCAGAAGTGAAATTATCATAAGCACATCCATACATACTTGGAGGAGTTGCAATTGTGTTTTGCAAAGCACCTGTTCTGTCAACAAAGTGAAGATCAGTTGAGAAGTTGTTGTACCAGAAACCATCAAGATCACTGTCATAAGCAATAGATCTAACGCTACCAGGTGTAGTTATTGTGCTTATCAATGTTTGTGTATCAAAATCCATTTCCCAGATATAGTCAGAAGCATTACTGCCATAGAAATAAGTTCCATCATAGGCCAGATCTCTAAGTGCAGATACACCAGGAATAGTAAATGTCTCTATAAAGTTACCTTGCAGGTCGAATTTTACGATTTCAGTTCCTGCCCACTTAGTTCCATAGAGATAAGTTCCGTCAGTTTCGGCACCGGCCATACCGGTTAATCCGGATGGAGTATCTACATCATATGAGAATTGCAGATCCCAAATATCATCTGAAAATAATCCAGAATAATGACTGCTATTATTTGGATCAAAATCGTTAACTGGTATTTCTACTTTCCTTTCATTTGCTGCAAAGAGCAAAGTTCCAGAAAGAAGAAACATGATACATAAGATATTTAGTGTTTTTTTCATTTTCATCTCCTCTTTTAAAATTACATTTAAATGTCTAATTAATCAAGTTTTCAAAAAAACTAAGTTGCGATAGTAAAAGTTCAATTATAAATAACCAAAATTTCGAAATTCACATATCAATAACTCTTTACAATAATTAATCACGGAGAATTTTTCTCATTTTTTTTAATTATTATTTTGCTTAGCTTTCCACGAATTAATATCCATGGATTGTTGCCAGAAATAATCGAATAAAGCAATAAATGCATTTACAATAGTCTGCTGTTTTATAAGAGTCATCCTGAGTTCATTTGTTAAGCTTAAAGGTGATGCATCGGCAATTAATAATGCTTTGCGATCAAAAATGAACATCTTGATTGGTAGGGAAGTCGAGATTCTACTTTGTTCACCTACTTTACGATCTCTTTCCATGGTAGAAATAATGTCATTCTCATCTGCACTCTTTATTTCGTAAATAGTTCTCATTTTGCCATTACGCTTACAAAATTCACTATGTACATCTCCCTGCATTTTTTCTTCATCGGGGGTTACAGAAGCCCAGGGAGGTTTTGTGAATGACAATATCTCGTTTTTGGAATTACTCACTAAATCGCAGAATTTTTGTTGAATATTATTATTTCCATGAAAAACCTCTATGTATTCAAAAGGTTCTTTGGTTTTATCGGAATTATTATACATTTCTTCCATTTCATTGGTTAGCTTATAACTTTCAGTCAAATTATCTTCCATGTTTTTCAAAGAGCTGCTAAACGAAGATTTTGGGCTGACAACATTGAAATATCTTCTGTTGCCGATTTTTTTTGCACTGCAATATCCTTCGCGTAGCAGGTAATTAACTACCTCGCTTACTTTGTTGTGCGGAACTACCGAGATCTTTTGCAGATCAGTAAGAGATGCATCCCTTTTTTCTAATAACGCTGCATAAACCTTAGCCTGTCGCTCACTAAAGCCTAAATTTTTCAGGCTATTTAAAAACTTACTATTTCCATTCACTTTATACCTCCACCACCATGGGGGTATATTTATTTAAGAATGGGGAAACTGTCAAATCTTTTTATAGTTATTGTATTGTGTTTTTCGAAAACTCCCATTGTATTTATATTAGATGCAGATAATGTTCTGCGTGTGCAGCGGAATCGGAACGATTCAGGCAAAAAGCACTGATAACACAAACCACCCAATTTAATTAATAGTTTCTTCTTGAGGTTCAGGATCTGTCATAATACCACATATTTCTTTTATCATTTCCTCAATATACTTTCTGCTTTTCTTTCTTTTAATTTCATTCTCTCTTTTTATTGCTTCAGATTTAATTTCAAACTTCTCATTGTAAACAAGCTCCCAAGGAATTCCTGATTTTGTTGATTTGCTCCAACCTGAATTATGTCGTTCTAATCTTAATTTGAGATCATGAGTGTAACCAACGTAATATTTGTCCGTTAATTTTGAATAAATAATGTAAGTATAAAACATATCACTCTCCAAACAAAAAAGCCGATCATAATTGACCGGCTTCATTTATAATGGCGCTTTAGCAAGAAGAATTCTGCAGTATCGTTTTACTTCGTAAAGCCGATCTGTGGACGGGACTTCCCGACTTATCGGGACGACCTCCTGCGTAACTAATCCGATCAAACAAAAAAGCCGATCATAATTGACCGGCTTCATTTATAATGGCGGGAGCGACGGGACTCGAACTCGCGACCTCCTGCGTGACAGGCAGGCGTTCTAACCAAACTGAACTACGCCCCCGCATATCTCACTAAATTCACTTGGGCACTTTTAGATTTGCGGTTTTATGTGTCAAAGATTTTTTATTATTTTCGCAAAATTTTTTAAACAGACTATTTAGCTATATCTTATCTTTATATTTTACAAATAATTACAGATT